>USJQ01000222.1 GCA_900554985.1 uncultured Collinsella sp.
GCGCTCCTTCGACGTTAATTGAAGGGTACCGCCTCGCGGTGACATCGTTTTTATGTCAACCTTGGTCTAACAGAGCCTTCTTTTGGCAAATCTTGTTGTTGTCTTGGTCTTTGCCTTTCGATTCTATGGCAAGGTAGTTAATGCCGTTTTTCGTGTATATGCGGTCTCGAATAATATAAGTTCCGTCGGACTGGGGGTCGAACGTATAGGCGCGGCTGTCCTTATGGTCGTACTCGCCACTCCATACGTGGATAACCTTTCCATCTTTGTCCGAGTCGCCGTCGACCGACCAAATGCTGTAGCCTGTCTTCTTGTGCTCCTCGAAATTGAGCAAGGTGCGAATGGCATACCAATTTGTATTATCTGTATCGGTCGCCACGTGCTCGAGGATGAGCTTGTTGGACGTGCCGTCATTAAACAGGTGGCAGACGTTGCCGATGACGTTGCCGTCTTGGTTGACACTCGCGGTGCGAAAATAGCCCGCGGGGCGAAGGCGAATGACGAACTTGTCGAGGTTGACCGCTGGCTCGGCCGTGCCGTCCGCAAAGGCTGTCCGCGGGCTAATGCCCAGCGTGACGGTTTCGGGCAGGCTTGCCAGCGGCGACAAAGCGGCGAGTCCAAGGCCCAGCGTAAACGCTCGGCGACTGATGGCGTGGTGCTCGGTCATAACTTCTCCATTCGTAGAGTGCGGTTATGCGATAGTTTTGGTCACTATACTGCCCAGATGTTTAAAGATGCTGGTTTAATTGTCTGCGCGGCGCAATAAATCGGCGGGCGGACGTGTTGGGGTGCCTGTCCATTTTGTACTGCCATCGCGCTTGGGGGAGTGGTTTTGGTGCCTGGCGCCGTGGCGAGCGTTGCTCTAACATGGGGCTCTTTACTTGATATGTATGCCCCAGTTGACGCCGTTCGAGAGTCCCGAAGCGTGGGGCATGTGTCCCATGTTTGCGTTGCTGCCGCCTATCGTGTGTCATAGAAATCCGCGATGGCCAGGTACGCTGACGCTCATATGCTTATGGGCTAGACTTAGCACCATTACGTGTTCGATGCGGTTGGTTGGCGGTTGCCGCCTGACCGATGTATATGACTTGAAGGTGCGTGCGTATGAGCCAAGAGATGATGGATAAAACCTGTCGAGAGTTTGCCGAGGCACTTGCCGCACCCGAGCCGGTTCCCGGCGGTGGCAGCGCGAGCGCCTTTGTGGGCGCGCTGGGCGCCTCGCTTTGTGGAATGGTCGCTCGTTATGGTGCGACCAATCCTGCGCTTGCCGATCGCGCGGATGACCTGACGCGCGCATTTGCCCAGGCAGATGAGTTGGCCCAGGAGCTTGTCGAGTTGGTTGCCGAGGACGTTCGTGCATATGGGCAGGTGTCCGCGGCGTACGGTATTCCGCGTGGCGATCCGGCTCGAGCGACCGCGATTCAGGATGCGCTGCATGTGGCCGCTATGCCGCCGTATCGCATTATGGATGCCTGCGGGCGTGCACTGGCGCTGCTCGAGGACATGGCCGACAAGGGTTCGCGTCAGCTGCTGTCCGATGTGGCGTGCGGCGCCGTGTTCTGCCGTGCCGCTATGCAGGGCGCGAGCTTGACGCTCTTTGCGAACACCACGTCTATGAAGGATCGTGCACGCGCCGAGGAGCTCGAGGCAGCGTGCGATGAGCTGCTGGATACGTGGCTGCCGCGCGCCGATGCGCTGGCGCGCCGCGCCGCCGACGCCGCAAGGAAGAGGGGATAGCCATGGCTGAACTGCTGAAGGGTGCTCCCGTCGCCCGCGCGTTGACTGAGGAACTTGCTGCTCGCTGCGCAGTCCTGCGCGAGCGGGGCGTTGTTCCGACGTTGGCTATCGTGCGTGTGGGTGAGCGCGAGGACGACCTATCCTACGAGCGCGGTGCGCTCAAGCGCTGCGAAAAAGTGGGGATTGAGGCTCGTCGCGTTTTGCTTTCTGCCGATGTTTCGCAGGACGAGCTGTTGACGGCCATCGAGGACATCAATACCGATTCGGCTGTTCATGGCTGTTTGATGTTCCGCCCGCTGCCCGCCGGCCTCGACGAGAACGCCGTCGCCGCAGCGCTCGATCCCGCCAAGGACGTTGACTCCATGACGCCGGCTTCGCTGCTCACCACGCTTTCGGGGCGCGGCGAGGGTTTTGCTCCTTGCACGGCTGAGGCCGTGTTGGCGCTACTGGATCATTACGGCGTTGAGCTGGATGGGGCCAAGGTCGCGGTCGTTGGTCGGTCGCTGGTGATTGGCCGTCCCGTTGCCGCCATGCTTACGGCTCGCAATGCCACCGTGACGACGTGCCATACGCATACGCATGACTTGGCCGCTGAGTGCCGTGCTGCCGACATTGTGGTTGCGGCCGTTGGACGCGCGCGTACGATTGGCGTGGATGCCGTTCGCGAGGACCAGACGATCATCGATGTTGGCATTAACTGGGATGAGGACGCTGGCAAGCTGGTGGGTGACGTCGATTTTGTTGCCGCGGAGCCGGTCGTTAACGCCATCACGCCCGTGCCGGGCGGCGTGGGCGCCGTGACGACGGCGATCCTCGCCAAACACGTGATCGAAGCGGCCGAGCGCGCATCGAAATAGGCGTTTTGGGCTGTTTGAGGGGTTAGTTCTATACCCCGTGGACAAAAAATGCCAAATATGAGTAGTGTTGCCAAGATACTCACATATATTTTAGGCTAATTTGGCTCTCTAACGATACTTATTATCGATAGAGAGCCTACTTTATTGGACCTATGAGGAATTACATCATCTAATTTT
>USJQ01000223.1 GCA_900554985.1 uncultured Collinsella sp.
CGAGTCGCTATATCGATCACGAGTGGGGCACGCTTTCCAAGGCCGATGCCGACTACCGTTGCTGCTTGATCTACCCGGATGTGTACGAGGTTGGTCTGCCCAACCAGGGTATCGCCATCCTCTACAACATTCTTAACCAGGCCGAGGGCATCTCCTGCGAGCGCGGCTATGTGCCGTGGCCCGACATGGGTGACGCCATGCGCGAGGCGGGCATTCCGCTGCTGTCGCTCGAAGGTGCTGCCCCCGTCGCTTCGTTTGATATCGTCGGTCTGCATGTGCCGCACGAGATGGCGGTGACGAACTTCCTCGAGGCACTCGATCTCGCTGGCATTCCGCTGTTAGCGGCCGACCGAGGCGAAGACGACCCCATCATCATCGCCGGCGTGTACAACCCTGAGCCGTACGCGGCCTTCTTCGATGCCATCCTCATCGGCGAGGGCGAGCAACCGCTGCTCGAGACCTGCCAGCCTCATCGCCGCCTGCGCGATGAAGGAGTCCCGCGCGCGCAGATTGTTGAGCAGCTTGCATCCATTGCCGGCAACTACGTGCCGTCGCTCTATGAGGTTCGTCACGACGAACCCTGCTCGCCGCATGGCTACACCGTGCCTCGCGAGGGCAAGGATGCGCCGACCGTGGTCTACAAACGCGTCGTCGAGGATTTCGGCGCCACGAATCCGCTGTCGCAGTCGTGCGTACCCTATGCGCAACTGGTCCACGATCGCCTGTCTATCGAGATTCTGCGCGGCTGCGCCCGCGGCTGTCGTTTTTGCCAGGCCGGCATGACGTATCGCCCGGGGCGCGAGCGCTCGGCCGACCAGATCGTCTCGTCGGTGATTCAGGGTCTGGAAAAGACCGGCTATGACGAGGTGTCGCTGACCTCGCTCTCCACGACCGACCACTCCTGCATTCGCGACGTGCTCGGCAGGCTCAACCGTCGCCTGGAGGATACGGGTATTCGCGTGTCTATTCCGTCGCAGCGCCTGGATTCGTTTGGCGTGGATATGGCCGAGTCGGTCGCCGGCGAAAAGAAGGGCGGCCTGACGTTCGCGCCCGAGGCCGGCAGCCAGCGCATGCGCGACATCATTAACAAGAACGTGACCGAGGAGGACCTGGACCGTGCGGCCAAGGCGGCCTTCGAGGCCGGCTGGAACCGCATGAAGCTCTACTTTATGATGGGCCTTCCCGGCGAGCGCGACGAGGACATCGTGGCCATCGCCAATCTGGCCGATCACGTGCTGGAGCTCGGTCGTTCCGTGGTGCCCAAGGCTCGTCGCGGCTCGATCTCGGTGTCGATCTCGGTTTCGGTCTTTATTCCCAAGGCTGCCACGCCGTTCCAGTGGTGCCCGCAGCTCGACTACGACGACGTCAAGCGTCGCCAGAAGCTGCTTATCACGAGCGTTCGCAACCGTGCCGTCCGCGTGCATTACCACGATGCCGAGACCTCGCTCATCGAGGCCGCGCTCTCCCGCGCCGGTCGTGACATGACGCCCGTCATCATCGATGCTTGGCGCTTGGGGTCTCGCTTTGACGCCTGGGTAGAGCATTTCTCGCTCGATAACTGGAAGGAGGCTGCTGCCAAAAACGGCATCGACCTCAATGAGCTTGTGCACCTGCCCTATGAGTTGGACTGGCGTCTGCCGTGGGAGCATGTGAGCCCCGGCTGCACGCGCGGCTTCCTCGAGCGCGAGTACCGTCGCTCGCTCGAGGGTGTCACGACTCCCGACTGCACTCGCACGTCGTGCACCGGCTGCGGAATCTGCCCCACGCTCCACGCCAAGAATGTATTGATGGGTGATCGCGCATGAGTGAGCGCCTGACCGACAACCCCACGCTCTTTAGACTTCGTGTTCGCTATGGCAAGCGCGATCGCCTTAAGTACCTGGGCCATCTCGAAGTAATCCATACCATTGAGCGCATCGTGCGCCGTGCGGGACTTCCCTATGCCGTCACGCAGGGCTTCTCTCCGCACATGCGAGTGGGCTTTTCTTCGGCGCTACCGGTGGGTACGTCGTCGATCTGCGAGTGGTATGACCTGTTTATGACCGAGTTCGTGGCGCTCGACGAGGCGTTTGGGCGCCTGGCTGCGGCGTCTCCGGCCGATCTGGCGCCCATCGAGGCGGCGTATATCGACGTGCGCACGCCGGCGTTGACGGCGCAACTCACGCGTCTGTCGTATCGCATCGACCTGCACTTGGATCCCGAGGCGCCCGTAAGCACCGACGAGGTGCGTCGTGCGATCGACACGCTGCGCGCGGACCATGGCATCGACTACGCGCGCGGCAAAAAGAGCAAGCGCTTGGATTTGGATCACACGCTCGTGGGCTATGAGCTCACGGCGGGGGAGCGCCCGGACCATTTGGTGCTCATGCGCGACACCCATGCTGACAACGAGGGCTCCATGCGTCCGGAAATTTTGCTTTCTGCTGCTGATGTTTTGTTGCAGGGCTTGACCCCGGGCGTGGATGCACCTATTGTTTCCACCGGTATGCAAGACCTCGTGACCATCTGCTCCTACGATGTCGAGCGTCAGAATCAAGCATGCGAGGACGACGAGGGCCGACTCGTCAGCCCCATACCTGTGCGAACTTGTGGATTTGCTCCACATACTCGTTGACGGGGGTATTTTCGCCTGCTACTATATTCGGCTGTTGCACTAACTGATGCATGAAGGGCAAGTAAACATGTACGCAATCGTTAACACGGGCGGCAAGCAGTACAAGGTCGCCACCGACGATGTCATCACCGTCGAGAAGATCGAGGGCAA
>USJQ01000224.1 GCA_900554985.1 uncultured Collinsella sp.
ATGCGACGAGCGCTTGCGGGGGACGAGCTTGGTACGGCGCAGGTGGATCATCTCGGCAGCGATGGAGATGGCAATCTCCTCGGGATCCTCGGCCTCGATGGCAACGCCGATTGGCAGATGCAGCCCGTCGATCTGGTCCTGCGTAAAGCCCTCCTGCTCCAAACGGGCGCGCACAAAGGCCGTCTTGCGGCGCGAGCCCAAGCAGCCCAGATAGGCGGGTTTAGCGCGCATGGCCTGAATCACCACGTCGATATCGGACTTGTGGCCTGCTGTGGCCACGACCACCAAGTCGCGCGGGCCGATGGGGCACTGCTTGCTCAGGTTCTTGTAATCGACCAGGCGACGATCGTAGACACCGGGCACCCATTCGGGCGTCAGCGTGCCGGGGCGGTCATCGCACGCCACAACGGCAAAGCCCGCCGCCGTGAGTACGCGCGCCGTCGCAGCGCCCACGTGTCCGCAGCCAAAGATGTAGGTCAGGCCCTCGGGGCAGAGCGTCTCGATGTGCGCCGGGGGAATCTCGGAGGCGGCGTTGGTGTAGGTGACCTTACTCCCCTCCTCCACCAGCGAAAGCTCGGGGCAGCCGGCAATGGTATGGCGTGATGTCTCGCCATGGTACTCAACCACATCGCCCTCGAGCGCGCTCGCGATAAACGGCTCAAAGTCGATGACGAAGTCGCCGATGCGCCGATAGGCCAAGACGTCGGCAATCGACTGGAACAACGGTGCCTGAGTCGCATCCAAATGCAGGTAGCACAGGCAGATGGCTCCGCCGCAGATCATGCCGGTATCGGAGTTCTCGCCGCCCATGGTGTAGCGGACCAGACGCGATTGCCCTGCGGCCAGCAGCTCGCGCGCCTCGTCCAGCGCAAAGAGCTCAATCTTGCCGCCGCCGATGGTGCCCGCTTGGCTGCCATCGGCAAAGACGGCCATCCAGGCGCCCACGCCGCGTGGTGATGACCCCGCCGTACCGGCCACGACCACGAGCTCGCACGTCTCGCCAGCACGCAGGGCGGCAAGCGCCGCATTCACAACATCGAGCTTTTCCATTGCCGCCTTCTATCCTCTAAAGACATCGGTGAGCATAGCGAGTGCCTCGAGCACGCCGCCGCCGACCGATGTCGCCTTGTCCGAAATATAGTTGATGTAGCTGGCGTCGCCGCGCGGATCGACATCGGCGCATTTAAAGCCCTCAGTCACCCGCACGCCGTTCGCCAAAAGCCCGCGCAGACAGCCATCGATCTGCGTGCACATGGGTGTATCTCCCGCGTAGCCAATCACGTCTCCGGCGCTCACGATGTCGCCGATTGCGCGGTCGGACCGAAACACGCCGGCGGCGGGGCTGTGGATAACTCGTTCCTCGCCATAGCCGGCGATGACGCCCGGCACGCCCGTGTTGGGCTGGGGCGAACCTTGGGTAATGACGCGGCCCAAAAAATGCCCGCGCATGGTTTCGACCGCTGCGTCGCAGTCAACCGGCGCGGTGAAGCCCGGTCCCACGGCAATAACGACAGGCGCCATATCGCGCGTGGTGCCCAAGTTGCGCTTGGCCAGAATCGCGTCCACCACGGCCGCGGGCTTCAGTTCGTCGAGCATCTTGGCCTGGGGGTCTACCACGACGGCGACGTCTCCGGCCTCGGTAATTGCAAGCACCTCTGTCGGCGTCTGCGCCAAGCGGGCGCAAATACCCTCGACCTGGACCTCGCCCAAGCGAATGGCCTCGCAAAAACTGATTGTACGACGGATGCACGTGGGAACCGCGATATCGGCCATAACGACCGACACGCCGGCGCGCACCAAACGGGCAGCGACACCCGTGGCGATATCGCCGGCGCCGCGAACATAAACGAGCATTCCCGGGGCACCTCCCTGTGCTACGGTTTGAGCAGAGCAAAAGCGGTTCGACCGCTACTCTGATGATTATTTATTATCACAGTATTATACGGCGGTGAACAGATGGAAACGGTTAGCGACAATCTTGCCTCGGCGCTCAGGATCGAGCCGGGCATTACCGCGATTATCGGCAGCGGAGGCAAGTCGACCTTGCTCAAGACGCTGGGTCTCGAGCTCATGCGCGCTGGCGGCCGCGTGCTCCTCTGCACCACCACGCATATGTTTCCCGTCGCCGGCGTGCCATGGGACGGGTCGAGCCGTCGCCTGGACGCCGCGCCTTGGAAGCCGGACGCCGCACATGTCCCCGGTTGCACTTGCGAGGCCTGCGCGGGCCTTGCGCGCGGAAGCATCTGCCAGGCAGGCGTCTTGAACCCCCAGACGGGCAAGCTCTCCGCCCCCGCCGAACCGCTCGGCGAGCTGGCAAAGTGCTTTGACTACGTCCTGGCCGAGGCGGACGGCAGCAAGCGGCTCCCGCTCAAGGCCCACGCCGCCTGGGAGCCGGTCGTTCCCGCCGGCACGGCAAACGTCGTCTGGGTCGTCGGCGCCTCGGGGCTGGGCAAGCCCGTCGCCGAGGTTGTCCACCGCCCCGAGGTCTTCTGCGGGCATTGCGGCTGCGAGCTCACCGACATCGCCACGCCCGAGCGCGTCGCCCAGGTACTCAATGCCGAGATGCAGGCACTGGGACTCTGCACTGCACGCGTCGTGCTCAACCAAGTCGACACGCTTGCCGCCCTAACGATGGCAGATCGCTTCGAGGTAGCCCTCGACCGCCCCATCGTCGCCACCAGCCGCCAGGGGTAGCTATAAGAGCCCCGTCCC
>USJQ01000225.1 GCA_900554985.1 uncultured Collinsella sp.
AGGACGTGGCTCGCGTGGCGCTTATCATTGCCCGCAATATCGACATCAAGCGCGCCGTGGTCGTCGCCGACGAGCGCGAAACCAACCAGCGCAAGCTCCTCAACTTTGGACACAGCGCCGGACACGCCGTCGAGGCCTGCGAGCACTTTGAGTTGGGACACGGCAACTGCGTGTCGATCGGCATGGGCATCATCACGCGCGCCGCGGCCCTGCACGGCGTCTGCGATGCCGCACTGCCCGGTCGTATTGAGGAACTCTGCGCCCGTCATGGCCTCACGACCCGCTGTGACCTAGATGCCGATACCGTCTTTGCCGAGGCGCTCCACGACAAGAAGCGCGGGCGACACCATCGACCTGGTGATTCCGCACGGCATTGGCCGCTGCAGCATCGACCGCACACCGCTTTCCACTTTCCACGAACTCATTGCCGAGGGCCTCGGCCAGAAGGGAGACGCATCCGCATGCTAGCCCGCATCACCCCGTCCCCGCTCAAGGGCACCGTTCCCGCCATCGCGTCCAAGTCGATGGCGCATCGCCTGATCATCTGCGCTGCGCTTGCCAACGGCGAGACGCACGTCACCTGCAACACCACCTGCGCCGACATCGAGGCCACGGTGCGCTGCCTTACGGCACTGGGTGCTCGCATCGAGACCGTCGAGGACGGCTTCCAGGTCCACCCCACCATGAAGAGTGTTGAGTTTGGCCTGCTCAAGGCCCTTGCCGGCGGCACGCTTGACTGCGGTGAAAGCGGCTCCACGCTGCGCTTTATGCTGCCTGTCGCCTGCGCGCTGGGTGCGGATGCCACCTTCGTAGGCCATGGCCGCCTGGGCGCCCGCCGCCGGCTGCGACCTACAGGGTCTGGGCGGTTTTCCGCTCAAGACGAGCGGCCGCATGCGCCCGGGCACCTTTGTGCTTCCGGGCAACGTGAGCTCGCAGTACATCTCGGGCCTGCTGCTGGCAGCCCCGCTGCTGGCCCAGCCCTCCTGCGTGCAGGTAACCGGCCTCATCGAGAGCCGCCCCTACATCAACCTGACGATACAGGCCATGAAGGCCTTTGGCGTCGAGGTCAACGTCGAGCGCATTCCGGCCAAGGACGGCCAGCCCGAGGTCACGAACTTCCGCGTGAGCAGTGGCTCGTACCGCACGCCCGGCAGCGTAGCCGTCGAGGGCGACTGGTCCAACGCCGCCTTTTGGCTGTGCGCCGGCGCCATCGGCACCGACCCAATCACCGTCGAGGGCGTGTCGCTAAGCTCCGCACAGGGCGACCGTAACGTGCTTGCCGCGCTTTCGCGCTTTGGCGCCCGCATCGTGCGCTCCACCAACGCCGCCACCGTGCAGTCCGACAAGCTCGCCGGCTTTGAGATGAGTGCCCACGACATTCCGGACCTGGTGCCCGTCATCTCGGCCGTGGCCTCGCTGGCACAGGGCCGCACCTTTATCCGCGATTGCGCCCGTCTGCGCATCAAGGAATCCGACCGTCTGGTCACCACCACCCGCGAGCTCACCGCGCTGGGCGCGCAGGTGCGCATTGCCGGTGATGACCTCATCATCAAGGGTGTCGATGCCTTCACCGGCGGCGAGGTCGATTCGCACAACGACCATCGCATCGCCATGATGGCCGCTATCGCCGCGAGCCGCGCCACCGGCGAGGTCGTGATTCACGGCGCCGAGGCCGTCAACAAGTCCTATCCCGATTTCTTCGACCACTACCGCCTGCTGGGCGGCAAGGTCACACTCGAGGAGGAATAGCATGTCCTCGACCTTTGGCAACGTCTTGCACTTAAGCATCTTCGGCCAGTCGCACTCCCCCGCCATCGGCTGCTCCCTCGATGGCATTCCGGCGGGCATCGCTGTTGACCAGGAGCAGCTGCAGGCCTTCCTCGACCGTCGTGCCCCCGGTCGCGACGAGACCGCGACCAAACGCCGCGAGGCCGACGCCGTGCACATCATCGCCGGTGTGGTCGATGGACACACCACCGGCGCGCCCATCGCGGCAATTATCGAGAACACTAACACGCGCTCCAAGGATTACTCCGAGCTGCGCCGCAAGCCCCGCCCCGGACATGCGGACTTCCCTGCGCGCGTGAAGTATCACAACATGCACGATGTCACCGGTGGCGGGCATTTCTCCGGCCGCCTAACGGCACCCCTGTGCATCGCCGGCGGCATTGCGCTGCAGGCACTCGAGGCCCGCGGCATTAAAGTGATGGCGCATGTGGCGCAGATCGGCGGCATCTCCGACCTGCCGATGGACGATATGGTCTATCGCGAGGCCGACCGCAAGGCGATCCTTACGAACGATCTGCCGTGCATTGACGCCGCCGCAGCCGGCCGCATGCGCGAGGAAATACTAGCCGCGCGCAACGAACTCGACAGCATCGGCGGCATCGTGGAGTGCGGCATTTACGGGCTTCCCGCGGGCCATGTTCGACGGCATCGAGACCCGCATCGCGCAGATCGCGTTTGGCATTCCCGCCGTAAAGGGCGTGGAGTTTGGCATGGGCTTTGCCGTGGCCGCCATGCGCGGCAGCGAGAACAATGATCCGTATCGCATCGATGCCGAGACCGGCGAGATCGAGGTCGAGTCCAACAACGCCGGCGGCATCCTGGGCGGTATTTCGACCGGCGCGCCCGTCATGTGGCGCATGGCCGTAAAGCCGACGCCCTCGATTGGCCGCGAGCAGCAGACGGTGGACATGGACGCTAT
>USJQ01000226.1 GCA_900554985.1 uncultured Collinsella sp.
AAAGTGTCCCAGAGACCCTACAGAAACTGCAGGGCGGCCACGGGATCCCCCGTGGCCGCCCTGTGGCGTAGCTAGTTTTTAGCTTTGATTGCCGTTTGGCATTAGGCGGCTGAGGCGGCCTTGTCGGCCGTTGCCTTGCTATCGCCGTTGCCCTGGCCCTCAAAATGCTTGTAGCACCAGCTGGTGACCAGCGGGGTCAAAATAGCCGTAACGAGTGCGCAGGCAGCAACCTGTGCCGTAGCCGTCGCGAGCACCGCACCGCCGTACATGGCCCCGTTGACGCTTGCCATGGCAGCAGGCGTGGCCACATTGGCTCCGGCGCAGCTCGAAATGGCCGCACCTGCGACACCCGTACCGCCCGTGAGCTTATCGACCGCGATAACGGGAATTGCAAAGACCACCGAGCAGATCACGCCGAGCAGAATACCGGGGAGACCGCCATTAATGAGCTGGCCAAAGGTCATGGTCGAGCCCATGGCAAAGAAGACGAGCACGATGATGGCGGAAAGTGCCGGTGCCATCATCTTCTTAAAGCTGGGGAACAGGTTACCCAGAATAATGCCGACGACGATCGGCAGAATGGCACCCACGAGCGACCAGCCGATCGGGGCCTGGCCGGCAGCGCCGAGCACGATCATCGTGACCGGAGGGCCGACAACCAGCGTGGTGATGGCGACAGCGCCACGCTCAGCCTCGTTGCCCATGGTACCCATCAGCCCAGCGTACATAGCGTTGTTGGCGCCGGTGCAAGCCGCCAGCATCACCATGGCAGAGATGCCAAACAAGTTGTCGTTGAACACATAAAGGATGAGCAGCGACATGGCAACGACCACGATCTGCTTGACGGCGATGATGATGGCGCCGCGGGCAGCGGCGGCAGGAGCGCTCTTAAACGAAATCGTCGTACCGACGATGAGCAAAAAAGCGCCCACGAGCGGGCCAGCGCCCTGCTGGGTCATGCCAAGCGTAAAGCTGCCGAGCGTTTTGAACAGGTCGGGGAATAGCGTGTTGAGCAGACAGCCCAACAGAAGCGGCACCAAGATATTGGCGCCCGGGATGGAGGACATCTTAAAGAACGGCTCCTTTGCCGCCGGCGCCTCCACCGCAGCCGATTCACTCATATATATCTCCTTTGGATGCATGCGAATCGTAGCCGCATGCGCCTATATCAGAAAGAAGGCGACGGTCCCGAGTCGCAGGAGCCGTCGCCGAATAATCGTCGCGGAGTATTACCCGTCCAGAACGATGCCACCGTCGCAGTCACCGATCTCGCCGTTCACGAAGCTGGCGAGGTCGGAAGCGAAGAACAGCACCATCTGCGCAGGCTCGCTGGCCTGGGCGGCGCGGCCCAGAGGGATACCGTTGATGATGCGCTGAGAGTTCTCGTCAGAGAGAATCGAAGTCATATCGGTAAGGGTAAGTGACGGGCACACGGCGTTACAGCGGACGCCAAACTTGCCGCCTTCCTTGGCGACTGCCTTGGTCAGGCCGTTGACACCGGCCTTAGAGCTCGCGTAGGCCGCGGTGCCGAGCAGGCCGCCACCGATCTTGCCAGCGACAGAGCTCACGTTGACGATAGTGCCGGCATGGGCCGCCTTAAAGTGCGGGTACACGGCGTTCATCATAGTGAAGGTACCGTTGAGGTTGATGTCGATGGTGCGACGCCACTCGGTGTCATCGATCTCGTCGAACTTCTTGGTGCTGATGACGCCAGCGCAGTTGATCAGGATGTTGGTTTGCGGCAGGTCCGTAAAAATCTGCTCGACGGTCTCGCGCGCCTTGGGTGCATCGGCGACATCGAGCTGATAGAACTTGTTGCCCTCGCCAAGCTCGGCCACCGCGGCCTCGCCCTTAGCAGCGTTCCTTGCGATGAGCGCGACGTGTCCGCCGCCCGCAACGATGCCCTTGGCAATCTCGAGGCCAATGCCCTGAGTGCCGCCGGTAACGATCGCGGTTTTGCCCGTGAAGTCAAATGCCATGACTCCAACCCCCTTGATTCAGGTGTCTCCTTGCGGGAAGTTGGAGCATCGCACGTGGCGATAAATGAGTCCCAGTCGTCATGGTGGTGACAACCCCTCGCCTAACCACGTGCATAATAATTCTTTGAAACGCTACAATTATTGAATGATTTTTACTCTTTATACGTTCTTTATATTGCCTAGCAACGAGGTAGTTATTGGGACATGCCCGGAGATCTACCCCTAACTTTGCTGATACCGACGGTGTACGGAAGTCGCCTAAAGGTTGTTTTCTAGGCATGACCCAAAATCTACCGTATAGGGTGCGTGTGCAAGGGTATCATCTTTCACCGAAAATAGTTTCTAGTGTTAGGGGTTTTCGGTGAAAAATACCGATTTCCGTGAGCTTGGGCGTCAGCTCCTTACCGAGTTCGGCAGCATGCATCAGCGCATTTCGCGCTTTGCGGACAAAGCCCTCGGCGGCGAGATGGCCGTCATGCGCGCACTCATACTCGCCGGCGGTTCGCTCACGCCGAGCGAACTCGCTGATCGCGCCTGGGTCTCGAGTGCCCGCATCGCCAATATCCTACGCGCCCTCGAGGCCAAGGGCTGGGTCGAGCGCGAGCACTCAAAGACCGACCGTCGTCGCGTACACGTCACGGTGACCGACAAAGGATTCCGGGATCTCGAAATCAAACGTCGGGAATTCGAGAACCGCACTGCGGCTTTCCTCGAGCAGCTCGGCGAA
>USJQ01000227.1 GCA_900554985.1 uncultured Collinsella sp.
GTTGATTGCTTAACGATTGCTAGACCTCGTGCGACCTCCGATGAGTACAATCGGTCGAGCAAATGTTGACCTATCAACAAATGAAGGAGTTTCCTTTATGCATCTAGCCCGTCGTGCCTGGTGTCGAACATATCAGACGGTTTTTCGCATTGCATTGCCAATCCTGCCCTATACCGAGCCGCGCATTTTAGAGCATGCCGAGGATGTGCCCGCGGTGCTTCAAAAGCGCTCGATCCAGAAGGTCCTTATCGTGACGGATCCCGGCATTGCCCGTCTGGGGCTCACGGCACCGCTCGAGACAGCGCTCGCGTCCAAGGGAATTGGCGTTGCGGTCTATGCCGAAACACGTGCGAACCCCACGGTCTCAAACGTGGAGGAAGCGGCGTCCCTGTATCGCGCGAGCGCCTGCCAGGCCATTATCGGCTTTGGTGGCGGTTCGGCCATGGACTGCGCCAAGGGTGTGGGGGCGCGCATTGCGCAGCCATACAAGCCCATCAACAAGATGCGCGGCCTGCTGCGGATTCATCGTCGCCTGCCGCTTCTCATCGCCGTTCCCACCACGGCGGGCACGGGAAGCGAGGTCACGCTTGCAGCGGTAATTACCGACGACGAGACGCACTACAAGTATCCCATTAACGACTTTGTGCTGATCCCGCGCTTTGCGGTGCACGACCCCGAGTTTACGCGCGGCCTGCCCGCCTCCATTACGGGGCAAACGGGCATGGACGCCCTGACACATGCCGTCGAGGCCTTTATCGGGCGCAGCACCACGCCCTATACGCGCAAGATGGCGCGCCAGGCGGTGCAGCTCATCCACGACAATTTGCTCGAGGCCTATGAGTGCGGTGGCAACATGCGTGCGCGCCGCAATATGCTTTCGGCGGCGTATAAGGCGGGTGTTGCCTTTACGCGCTCCTATGTTGGATATGTGCATGCCATCGCGCACAGTCTGGGCGGCCGATACGGAATTCCACACGGTTTGGCCAACGCGATCATCCTGCCGCACATGCTTCGCGCCTATGGCGAAGCTGCCGCTCCCAAGCTTGCCGATCTCGCCCGCATGGCCGGTATCGCGCCGGCTAACGCGCAGGACAGCCTGGCGGCCGAGGCCTTTATCGATTGGGTCGACCGCATGAACGAGACCCTGGGAATCCCCAGATATGTTTCAGGCATTCGCCGCTTCGACATTCCTGAGATGGCGGTGCATGCCGATGCCGAGGCCAATCCGCTATACCCCGTTCCGCTTCTAATGGACCGCTTGGAGCTCGAGCATATGTACGAGGTCGTTGCGGGTGGTATGTTTGAGGACGAGAACTAGGAGGGCTCATGAACACCGAGGAAATTGCGCGCATCGTCGGCGATCAGCGCGCCTACTTTAAGACGCACGCCACGTTTGATGTCGACGCTCGCCGTCGCGCGCTCGTGAGTTTGCGCAATGCAGTACGGGCGCACGAGGCCGATATCGCCCATGCGCTCAAGACCGATTTGGGCAAGTCGCACGACGAGGCCTATATGTGCGAGATCGGCACATCGCTTTCCGAGATTCGTCATCAGATTGCGCATGTGGCTCGATGGAGCCGCCCGCTCCTGCGCCCGTGTGACCTCGCCAACGCCGTAAGCGTGTGCAAGACGCAAGCCGTGCCCTATGGCGTCACACTCATCATGGCTCCGTGGAACTACCCGTTTTTACTGACGCTCGAGCCACTCGCTGGCGCCCTTGCCGCGGGCAATACCGTGGTCATCAAACCGAGCGCCTATGCTCCGGCATCGAGCGCGGTGCTCAAGCAAATCTGCGAAGAGGCATTTGATCCGCGCCTGGTGACGGTTGTCGAGGGCGGGCGCGCCGAGAACGAAGCGCTGCTCGATGAGTGCTGGGACAAGATCTTCTTTACCGGCAGCGTTCCGGTCGGCAAGCTCGTCATGGAGCGCGCAAGTAAAAACCTTACGCCCGTGACGCTTGAGCTGGGCGGAAAGAGCCCCTGCATCGTGGACGCGACGGCAAACTTGAAGGTCGCGGCACGGCGCATCGCCTTTGGCAAATGGCTCAACGTGGGGCAGACCTGCGTGGCGCCCGACTATCTGCTGGTCGATGCGCGCGTGCACGACGAGCTGCTGGGCCTCATCAAGGAGGAAGTCCATCGTATGTTTGGCGAGCATCCGCTTGACAACGAGGATTACGGGCATATCGTCAACGCCAAGCACTTTGCGCGCGTGCGCGGACTGATCGATCCCGATAAGGTCGTGCTTGGAGGCGCCGCGCGCGAGGCTTCGCTCAAGATCGAGCCGACGATTTTGGACGGCGTGTCCCCCGATGACGCCGTGATGCAGGAGGAGATTTTCGGCCCCATCTTGCCGGTGCTGACGTTTGAGAGCCTAGACGAGGCCGAGACGTTTATTACGGATCGTCCGACGCCGCTGGCCCTGTATATCTTTAGCCAGGACCGTGAGGTTCAGCAGCGCTTTGTGCGTTACGTGCCCTTTGGTGGTGGCTGTGTTAATGACACCATTATGCATTTGGCCACGAGCCATATGGGCTTTGGCGGCATGGGGGCGAGCGGTATGGGACAGTACCATGGACGCGAGAGCTTCGATACGTTTAGCCACAAGAAGAGCATCGTGAACAAGGCAACGTGGCTGGACGTGCCGTTCCGCTATGCCCCTTACACAAGCTGGAAGCACAAGTTCGTGCGCATGTTT
>USJQ01000228.1 GCA_900554985.1 uncultured Collinsella sp.
GCGGCGCCCGCCTCCTTGCAGATCTGGACCAAGCGGTCGTAGTTGTCGCTGCCGTAGATGCCCGGCTCGCGAATGCCGAGCATGTTGAGGTTGGGGCCGTTGATGACGAGTGCTTTCATGGTTGCTTCCTTTGTGGTTGGTTAGCGTGGGCGGTCTTGTTGTCTTCGACGTTTGCCCAGATAAAACCTGCCAAAATAAACCTGTCCCTTTTTGGCAGGTTTAGAGGGTGTCGAGGAGGGCTCGGGCGGTGTTGGCTGCGCAGTCGCGCGAGTCGATGATGTAGTCGGCCCAGGCGCGGTAGCGCGGCATGCGTTGCTCGGCCAGCTTGTCGATACCGTCGCGGGCGGTGATGGGGCGACCCTTGTGGGCGAGTTCGTCGAGCTTGCGGTTGAGCATCACAATCTGGCTGTTCTGGTGCAGCAGCGGGTAGTTCTCGTCTCGCGTGACGACGCCGCCGCCGGTGGAAAGCACCAGGCCGCTGCGCTTGGAGATGTCGGCCAGGGCCGCCGTCTCCTGCTCCCGGAAGGCCGGCTCGCCGCGCTCGACGATAAAGTCGGCGCAAGGCATGCCCAGACGCTCCTCGAGGGCGCGATCAAGGTCGATGTGCTCGCGGCCCGTGAGCAGGGCGATCTGCTCGCCCACGCGGGTTTTGCCCGAGCCCGGCATGCCGATCAGGGCAATGTTCTGCTCGCGGTGGGACAGACGCTCCGTCACGTCCAGGATGCGCTCACGCGGGGTGACCTGGCCGGTATAGCGCTCGACCGCTTGCGCCGCCTGGGCCACAAGCATGAGCAAACCGCCGATGCAGGGGATGCCGCGATGCTCGGCTTCGAGCATGAGTCCCGTGCGGGCAGGGTTGTAGACAATGTCGATGACGCCCTCGAGCGCATCGAGCCCCTCGAGCGTGCAGGGGGCATCGGGACAGTGGGGGAACATGCCGGCGGGCGTGCAGTTGACGAGCAGTGCGGCGTCGGACTGCTGCGCGATGTTGTCGTAGTTGACTTCGCTCGTGCGGCCCACCGGCACGACGATGGCGCCCAGGTCGCCGAGTACCATGCTTGCCGTGGTGCCGGCGCCACCGGTGGCACCGAGCACGAGGGCCTTCTTGCCGGCAACCTCGACGCCCAGCTCCTCGACCAGGCATTGGAAGCCAAAGTAGTCGGTGTTGTCGCCGCGCAGGCGGCCGTCGGGCAGGCGCGTGATGGTGTTGACGTTTCCCATACGCTCGGCGAGTGGGCCCAGCTAGTCCAGGTAGTCCATGACCGGGCGCTCGTCGGGGATGGTCACGTTGGTGCCCTCCCATTCGTCACCCGTCATAAAAGCCTGGAGGTCCTCGGGCTCGCGCTCAAAACGCACGTACTCAAGCCCCGCGAGCTCTTTGTAGATGGTCGGGGTGTAGCTGTGGCCCAGCACGCGGCCCAGCACGCCGTAGGGGCGGGTTGCGGCAGTATCGGTCATCTAGAGCACCTCCGTGTAGCTGCCAAAGTAGGTGAAGCTCTCGCACACGTCGTCGATGGAATCGAGCAGGTCATCGAGGGCCTTGCTGCCAAAGGGGCAGTCCAGGTCAAAGTAGAACATAAACTCAAAGTCGTGCCCGGGGATGGGGCGGCTCTCGAGCTTGATGAGGTTGATATTGAGCGCGTAGAAGCGCTCGAGTACGCGATAGAGTGCGCCCGGCTCGTTGGCCGTGGTAATCATGAGCGAGGTGCGGTTGGCGCCGGGGTAGACGCGTGGCTCGCGGCTGATGACGACAAAGCGCGTGTAGTTGTTGTCCGAGTCCTGGATGTTGGGCTCCAGTACCTCCAGGCCGTAGAGTGCGGCGCAGCTGCGCGATGCGATGGCGGCAACATCGGTGCGCTCGGAGCTGGCGACCATCTCGGCCGACATGGCGGTGTTGGGGTACTTGGTGGCGTGCAGGCCGTGCGCCTCGATAAAGCCAGCGCACTGCGCGATGGCCTGACCGTGGCTGTAGACCTCGCGTATGCCCGCGAGCTTGGTGCCGGGCTTGACGAGCAGGTTGTGGTCGATTTTGAGGCGGAGCGAGCGCACGATGTGGAAGTCGAACTGGGCGAGCAGGTCGTAGACGGCGTTGACCGAGCCGGCGGTGGAGTTCTCGATGGGCAGCACGCCAAACTCGCAGAAGCCGTCGCGCACGGCACACATGACGCCCTCGAAGGTCTCGAAAAACGCGATGTCGGGCACGTCGAAGAGCTTGCACGCGGCGATTTGGCTGTAAGCGCCCTCAACACCCTGGCAGGCGACGGTGGTCGTTTGAGGGAAGGGCGTGTCGGAGGCTGCAGCCGTGGCGTGGGCCTTTTGCGAGACGGTGATGCCCTTGAGCTCGTTGATGTAGCGCTGCTGCTCGGCCTTGCTCATGCTCATGAGGAGACGGAACAGGGTGATGGTCTGCGCCTCGTAGCGCTCGGGCGCGCGGCTGGCGAGGTTGTTGAGCTTGGAGCGCTCACGGGCGGGGTCGAAGACGGCCTTGCCCATCTCGATTTTTGACTTGGCGACCTCGGTGGCAATGTCCATGCGCTCAACAAAGCTGTTGAGGAGCGTGGTGTCGATGCCATCGATGGCCTGGCGGATGTCAGCAAGGTCCATGGAGACCCCTTTCACGTGTCGGGGGATGTTGAGGGGTGGGTAGTTAGCGCTGGTCTGCGTCCTCTAGGAGGGCGTCCCAGATGGCGAGGGCGG
>USJQ01000229.1 GCA_900554985.1 uncultured Collinsella sp.
AGCACGGCTACGACCTGCTCATCGCCAACGCCGATAATGACGATATTCTCGAGAACCATTACCTGCGCTACTTTATGGGCACCCAGATGTCCGGCGTCATGGTTCAGCCCATGGCGTCCCCCGACTGGCATCCGGCCATGACTAAAATGCCCGTGCCGATCGTCCATCTGGACATCCACTGTTCCGAGCCCGGCTACTACGTAGCGGCCGACAACGAGGCCCAAGGTCGCATCATTGCCGAGCTCGCCATCGCCCGCGGCGCACACCATATTGTCGTCGTCGGCCGAGCAGCATTTATGCAGCTCACCCTACGCGTACTTGGCATTCACAAGGCCCTCGCCCTGCACCCCGATATCAAGATCGAAGTCATCGACGCCGGCGAATGGAATACCGCTGCCGACGGCTACGGCATCGGTGCCCAAATCGCCGAGCGCCCCGCGAACGAACGCCCCGATTTTGTCGTCGGCCTGACCGACGTGTTGGCCTCGGGCGTTATCTCGGCGCTGGTCGACAAGGGCATCTCTGTCCCCGGGCAAGTACGCGTAGCAGGCTGCGATGGCAACCCGCTCGCTTGGAGTGGATCGGTCCCGCTCACTACGGTAGCGCCCCCGGGCTACGAGATTGGCCGCAAGGGCGTTCAATTGCTCATGGAGCAAATCGAGAACAAGGCCCCGGCAAAGACCAAGCATATCCACGTCAGCTCTGCCGCGCGCACCGTCACCGCGGTCACGGCCATCGAGGACATCAACCGCCAAGAACTCGTGCGGCCGTTCCTGCTGGAACGCGCCAGCACCCAGGCAAGCAGCCAGACCGACGCCACGGCCATCAACCTCGGTGCGTATCTATAGCACGCCCGCGAGTATGCTAAGTCGCCGCTTAAGCAAAAGGGGCCCGACCATTGCCGGGCCCCTTTTGCTTAAGCGTAAACGTGAGCAATCGCTCGTTTTAACGCCGCAATTTTCTAGCGCACAGCCTTGATTGCCGCCGCCAGGTCGAACAACGTATCGAGCACGGCCTCGCAGCCATCCACCACGTCCTGCGGCAGCGGCACGATATCGGGGACGGCAAAGACATGGCAGCCGGCCGTAATGCCCGAGACGCAACCGTTGCGCGAATCCTCGACCACGGCACATTCCTCGGGAGCAAAGCCCGCGCGCTCGCAGGCGAGCAGATACATCTCGGGGTCGGGCTTGCCGTGCACGACGTCCTCGCCACACGTTACCGTTTCAAACTTGTCAAAAAGACCGACCATCTTAAGGTTGCGCTCGGCCGTAACGAGGCGCGACGACGTCGCTAGACCCACGTGATAGCCCGCAGCCAGCAGCTCGTCTAGGCACTCGGCGGCACCGGCCTTAAGTTCCAGTTCGGTCTTGACCATCTCGTCGCGAATCTCCTTGTGGCGACGATAGATCGCCTCGGTGGTTTCATGGCTGCCGTAATGCTTATCAAGGATGTCCATAACATCGGGCAGCGTGCGGCCGATAAACTGATGGATCAGCGCTTCATCAATCGCGAGCCCCAGCTCAGCGGCGCCTGCCTTCCAGGCCTTAATCCCCAAACGCTCGGTATCGACCAGCGTTCCATCCATGTCAAAAATAACAGCCTTGATCATATCGGTCCCCCATCGACTCTCGCTGTCGTATTGCCGCAACTCTACCGCATTTGGCAACTTGTATATAACGTATATACCATATTGCACTTTCGTTACACAGATAGAAGTCTTATGGCAAGTAACGCATTAGGATTATAGTTTTCGATCGAGTACTCAACGATAAGGACCGTTTGATGATTTTAGACACCACGGCACCCGCAGAGGAGCTTCAAGACAAGCTATCGGCGCTCGAACAGCTGCTTTTGGCATACGGGCGCGTGGCTATCGGGTTTTCCGGCGGCGTTGACAGCAGCTTTTTGGCCGCCGTATGCGCCCGCATCATGCCTACCAATACCCTCCTCGTCCATCTCACCACGCCGCTCATCGGCACGCCCGAGCAGGCCTCGTTTGAGCGGTCCGTTGATGGACAAGCCAATGAAGGGGCACATTTTAAGCTCCCCGTGCTCAATCTTTCGGTCGATCAGCTGCAGCTCCCCCAAGTAGCCTGCAACGATGCTAATCGCTGCTACCACTGCAAGCACGCCGGCTTTACCGCCATCGTCAACCACGCCAAGTCGCTCGGCTTTCCCACCGTCATCGATGGCAGTAATGCAAGCGATCGCGGTGACTACCGCCCCGGCATGCGTGCGGCAGAAGAGCTCGGCGTACGCTCACCCCTTATGGAGGTCGGCTTTACCAAGGACGAAGAGCGCGAGCTGCTGCGCGCATGGGGCTATCCCGTTTGGAACCTGCCGTCTTGCCACCCGCGTCCCCACGGGCGAGGAGCTTACGCGCGAGAAGGTCGATTTAATCCGCGCCTGCGAGGATTACCTGCACGATCTTGATCTGGCACAGGTACGCGCGCGCTTGATCGGCGGCTGCATGCATATCGAGGCCGCACCCGCAGATGTCGCCAAGATTGCTGCCCTCGGTGGCAACGCCGTCGATGCCGAGGGCAAAACCCCGCTGCCCGCCGTTATCGAGTCCGCGCTGCGCGAACTGGGCTGCGACCATATCTCCCCTGAGGTCACCCCCTACATCCACGGCAACATGAACCTTTAGGTTACGCCGCTTTACAAACGGCGTAACCGCTCGCCGC
>USJQ01000230.1 GCA_900554985.1 uncultured Collinsella sp.
TGCTTCAGTGAGGCGAGGACCACCGAGACGGGGTTGCCCTGGTTGGACTGATAGTAGGTGTACAGCAGGCCGCCGTCCTCGGTGATGAGGGCCAGCTTGGTGGTGGTGGAGCCTGCGTCGATGCCCAGCCAGGCGGGGCCGGAGTATTTTTCAATGTCCACTTGAGGGGGACGCTTGGCATTGTGCCGGGCGCAGAAGGCGCCGTACTCCGCCATGTCCTGGAACAGGGGGGGCATGGTGTCCACCAGGCCCACGCTGTCCACGCTCTTCTCCAGCCGGTCCAGCACCTCGTCAAAGGAGCGCTCGCCGTAGTCGGAGGAGCACAGGGCCGCGCCCATAGCGGCGAAGCAGTCGCCGTCCTCGGGGAAGATGGCGTGGGCCTCGTCCAGCTTCAAAGTCTCAACAAAGCGCTGGCGCAGGCCCATGAGGAAGTGGAGGGGACCGCCCAGAAATACAATCTTGCCCTTCAGCTCCCGGCCCTGGGTCAGACCAGCCACGGTCTGGTCCACTACCGCCTGGAAGATGGAGGCGGCCACGTCCTCTTTCCGGCCGCCCTGGTTCAGGATGGGCTGGATGTCGCTCTTGGCAAACACGCCGCAGCGGGAGGCAATGGGATAGATCTTCTCGTGCTTCAAAGACAGCGCATCCAGCTCGTTGACGGTCACGTTCATCAGGGTGGCCATCTGGTCGATGAAGGCGCCGGTTCCGCCGGCGCAGGAGCTGTTCATTCGCTCCTCCAGGGCGCCGCCGAAGAAGATGATCTTGGCGTCCTCGCCGCCCAGCTCGATGGCGACGTCGGTGGCCGGGATGAGGGTCTCGACGGCGCGTTTGCTGGCGATGACCTCCTGGACAAACTCCAGGTCGAGCCACTGGGACAGCAGCAGGCCGCCCGAGCCGGTAATGGCGCAGGTCATCTGGGCCGTCGGCAGCACGGTCGCAGCGCCCGCGAACAGGTCGCGGGCGCAAGCGCGGACATCGGTGTGATGACGCTGGTACTTGGCGTAGACGATCTGGTTGTCGTCGTTGAGCACGGCGAGCTTAACGGTGGTGGAGCCCACGTCGATGACCAGGTGCAGGTTGCCGCGGGCGGCCTCGGGGTTGAAGATCGCGCCTTCGGGGGCGTGGGCGGCGGCTACGGGCTCGCTAGCGACGGACGTCTCCCCTGCCGCGTTCTTGGCCTCGGCAACAGCCTCGACAACTTTCTCGGCAGCAGCGGTCGCGGCCTTCTGCGCGGCGTCCACCACGGCGGGCGCGGCCTCGCGCGCGGCAGCAACTATACGGTCCTTAATGCCTTCGGCGAGTTTGCTCATTGTCTCTCCTCTTAGTTGTTGGACTCGACGGTTGCGGCGGTGTCGGCCGCGTCCTCGAGCTGCAAGTTCAATAGCTTCATGCCGTATTCCGGCACGTTGATATCGATGGGTTGGCCATACAGGTCACCGGGGCGCACAAAGGCGATAACCGTCATGATGCGCGCCATGGCCTCGGGCGATTCGGAAAGGTCACGCTCAAACCAGCGCTGAATCATGCCGACCTCGGCGCTCACGACGTAGGTGACGGAGTAGTCAAAGAACGTGCCCAGCGCCAGGCCCAAAATGCCCGTCTGCGCACGCGGCACCACAGCCTCACGCGCAGTGTCGATAATCCTTTTAATGAAGGCCTGGTCGCCGCCCGGCCCCAGCAGCGCACCGATTAAGTCGCGGTTGGCCGCAAGATAACGCAGCAGCTCAACCGAACCGGGCGCCGGCTCGAGCTCATCGATGTTGTGATAGAGATCGGGCAGCTGAGCTGCGGTGATGAGCTCAATGCGCTCACGGATCTCGGCCAGCAAGCCGTCCTCGATTTGATTGATAAAGTCGGGGATATCGCGGTAATGCGAATAGAACGTGCGACGCGTAAGGCCAGCACGCTCGGTGAGCGACGCGACATTAATGCGCGAAAGGTCGCCGCTTTCGGCAAGCTCGCTGGCAAGTGCCTGGCGAAGGGCACGCTGCGAGCGAAGGGACCGGCGATCGCATTTCTCGAGCTGGGACAAGCGTCCTCCTTGTTACTCAGCCTGTGCGCTATTGCACAGTGCGAGTATTATTGCACACCGTGTGTATCAACACGTAAAGGCAATATTTGGGATGTGACGAAGGGGCAGTTCCTTTGTCACAACCCGCCTGGCTTTTGGAGCGGCATTACCGATTGTCCAAAATGTCATTCGTGGGTAGAATAGTGTCGACGGCAGCCCAAGTTGTAGCTGGCTGGGCAGCGCCGTTGTTTGCATTAGGGGGTCAACGCCTTAGCGGCGGCGACCCCTTCTGTTGCGCTTCGAACGCTGCTTGAGTGCCTCGGAAAGGCCGACAAGCGCCGTGAAGAACGAGACCAAAGCGGTCAGAAGTCTCACGAAATCAATCAAATCGGTCATGGGCATCACCTCCCATCAAATGGAGGGCGCTGCCCGGCACATGGAACTGCCGTCAACGACACCGATTCTATCAAAGCGCAGTTAGATATGCGAATGTTTGTTCGCATTTCAGAAGATCGGAGCTCGGGTATGTCGAAGGAACAGTTCCTTTGCCATACCCGAGCTTGTCGCCGAACTGCCACCTACATTTTTCGAGTTATTCGGCCACGCTACTGGTTCTGTATAAATGCACCGCCGGGATTATCTGAGGGTTTTTGTCCTCATTTGA
>USJQ01000231.1 GCA_900554985.1 uncultured Collinsella sp.
GTCGGCACCCGTATCTTCGGGCCCGTCGCTCGCGAGCTTCGTGACAAGAAGTACATGCAGATCGTCTCGCTCGCTCCCGAGACCCTGTAGTTAGGGGAGATATATGTATATCAAGAAGGGCGATAAGGTCCAGGGTCTCTCTGGTAAGGATCGCGGCAAGCAGGGCGTTGTCCTGCGTGCTCTCCCCGCCGAGAACAAGGTCGTTGTCGAGGGCGTTTCGGTCGTCAAGAAGGCCGTCAAGCCCAACGCTGCCAACCAGCAGGGCGGCATCGTTTCGCAGGAGGCTCCTATCGACGCCTCCAACGTCAATCTCGTTTGCCCCGAGTGCGGTAAGGTTACCCGCGTCGGTCACGAGAAGGACGGCAAGAACAAGCTGCGCGTCTGCAAGAAGTGCGGCCACAAGTTCTAAGCTGCCCGCAACATCAAGTTGCTAGCAAAGGCCCGGATGCCCCACGGCACCCGGGCCTTTTTCTATCCCTACTCATTGGGGACAGACTTAAATGAGTGGCCGTTGCAATGCCGGCCCCTGGGGGCGTTCATTTTCTGTCGGCCGCGGGGGACGACCACTCATTGGGGACAGACTTAAAGGACCAGTCGTTGGGGGGACAGTCTCTATGTGCCGGCAGTTTGGGACGATCCTTTGATGTCTGATGCCCCCAGAGGGGTGAAGTAATACAGCTGGGTCTGTCTTTTAGGGCTTTGGTGTTCCGCCCCTTTATGTTTCACAAGGATCGTCGCATGCGCATTTACGCGCATAGCCTTGCGCGACAATGCGCATAGCCGCGCAAACATCTGCCAACTATGGCTAAATAATGACCGATAAGCAAATAAATACGCAAACACGAGCAGATACGCGCGCAATTGTGCGACTATAGGTTTGTTAGAAATGAAGGACTTCCGATGACTCAGGAGGCACATCATGGCAGATTCCAAACAGGCTCCGCTCGACGCCGAGGCAGCCGCAAAGGCGGCGTTTGCCTCGGTCCAGAATCAGCCGTTCCCAAACGACATCTTTACGGCTCCCGAGCTTCGTTGGGCTGTAATTGGGTGTGGCGTTATCGCCAACCAGATGGCTCAGTCTCTCGCCCTTGCCGGCCGAAAGCTCGCGGGCGTTGCCAACCGCACGCTGTCCAAGGCTCAGGCTTTTGCTGAGCAATATGGCATCGAGAAGGTCGATGAAACGGTCGAGGACCTCTACGCCGATCCGAACATTGACGCAGTCTATATCACCACGCCGCACAACACTCACATCACCTACCTGCGATCCGCTCTGGCAGCCGGCAAGCACGTGCTCTGTGAGAAGGCTATTACCCTCAACTCCGCCGAGCTCGACGAGGCCCGCGCCATTGCCGGTGATCACAACGTCGTCCTTATGGACGCCACCACGGTGCTTCACATGCCCTTATATCAAGAGCTGCGTCGCCGCATGGATGACGGTGAGTTCGGCCGCATGAATCTCGCCCAACTCAACTTTGGCAGCTATAAGGAGTACGGCGACCTGACCAACCGCTTCTACAACCGCAACCTTGCTGGCGGTGCCATGCTCGATATTGGCGTGTATGCCCTGTCTGTCATGCGCCTCTTTATGGCGAGCCAGCCCGCTGAGGTTGTCTCGCTGGGCAATACCTGTGAGACCGGCGTTGACGTTGCGGGCGGCATCGTATGCCGTAATTCCGAACAGCAGCTGGGCGTGGTGAGCCTCACGCTCCACTCCAAGCAGCCCAAGCGCTCGGTCATCAGCTTCGATAAGTGCTACATCGAGGTCAACGATTATCCGCGTGCCGATCACGCGACCATCGTGTGGACTGCGGACGGCCACCGCGAGGAGGTCCACGCCGGCACCGAGGCTTACGCCCTGTGCTATGAGATGGCCGACCTGGAGAAGGCCGTTGCCGGCGACGACTCCAAGCGCGAGCTGCTGGATTATGCTTCTGATGTTATGGAGCTTATGACCAAGCTCCGCGCCGACTGGGGAGTTGTGTACCCCGAGGAGGAGTAAGCGATGCTTGCGGAAGATAGGCTCAACGCGATCGTGTCGATGGTGCAGCAGGCCGGCTCGGTTACCGTGCCGGAGCTTGCCGAAGCCCTGGGCGTGACGGCGTCTACCATTCGGCGCGACCTGCAGACGCTCGACCGAGCACACCGTATCGCCAAGGTGCACGGAGGTGCGACAAGTCTGGAGCGCGCGCACGTGACGCGCGACCTGACGATCAGCGAGCGCAGCGACCTCCATAACGACGACAAGGAGCGTATCTGCGCCCGTGCGGCGGCGCTTGTGGAGCCCGAGAGCTTTGTATACATCGACTCGGGCTCGACGACGCTGAGGCTCATCGAGCATCTTCCACACCTTGAAGATGTCACCTATGTGACCGATTCCGTGCTCCATGCTCAGCACCTTGCTTTGCGCGGCATGCGTACCGTGGTGTTGGGCGGCGAGCTCAAACCCGAGACCGAGGCGCTCGTCGGTCCCGATGCCTTGGCAACCCTGGACCGCTATAACTTCAACTGCGGTTTTTGGGGTTCCAATGGCATCGCCGCCGAGCAAGGTCTCACCACACCGGATATCGAGGAAGCGCAGGTCAAGCGTATCTCGATGCGTCATACCGCCAGACGCTTCGTAATCTCGGACGCCAGCAAATTTGGCATGGTGGCGCCCGTCAAGTT
>USJQ01000232.1 GCA_900554985.1 uncultured Collinsella sp.
ATCGACCTGGCGCTCGAGCAGCCCACTGAGGCCGTTGAGCTCGATTTTGCCCAGGTGAGCTACATCGATTCGACGGGCATTGGCGTGCTCGTGGGCGCCGCGCACCACGCGGTCGACCACGGTAAGCGCTTTAGCTGCACTAATGTGCAGCCCCAGGTGATGCGCGTGGTTCAGCTGCTGGGCGTCGACCAGGAGATTTCGATCACGGCGGCATAATCGTTGCCCCCACAAGGGCGTGCCGTTTGGCATATGTTTGTGATGCGCTCGGACGTTTTGACGTCCGGGCGCTATACTTGACCGAATGAATAGACGAGTTCCGGCCGAATGGCGCGGTGCGGGCTCGAATCACATCGAGCCTTGGAGGTATGTGTGTTTGGTATTGGAGAAGGTGAGCTGGCAATCATCGTGGTCTTCGGCTTTTTGCGGTTTGGCCCGGATAAGCTCCCGCAGATGGGCCGTACGATCGGCCGTGCCATCCGTCAGTTCCGCGAGACGCAGGAAAAGATGACGGCGGTTGTCCAGTCCGAGATCATCGATCCGGTAAGCGAGGCCGCTTCGGCTCCGGTCAAGCCCAAGAAGGCTGCCGTCGATGACGATTCCGATGCGGACGAGGATGCCGCCGAGACGGTAGCGCCCGCCAAGAAGGAGACCTTTGCCGAGCGTCGTGCCCGCCTTGCTGCCGAGAAGGCCGCGAGCGAGGCTGCCGCCGAGGGCGAGGGTGCTGCTGAGGGGTCCGAGGCCGAGGGTGCCGAGGCCGAGCCTGCCGCTGCCGCCGAGCCTGCCGTCGAGCCCGAGCCTGCTGCAGAGCCCGAGCCCGAGGCGGGAGAGCCCACGACGGCTGACCTCTACGCCCGTCGTCCCCGCAAGCGCAAGGCCATCGTCGACCAGCTCGCTCGCGAGCTCGAGGCCGAGGACGCTGCCGAGACTGCTGCCGCCGACGCCCCGAAGGGAGGCGATGAGTAATGCCTATCGGACCTGCTCGTATGCCGCTCTTCGATCACTTGGGAGAGCTCCGTCGCCGCCTGACCATCGTGGTCGTGTCGGTGTTTGCCGCCGCCATCGTGCTGTACTTTGCCACGCCCGTGGTGCTCGATATCCTGGAAGACCCCATCCGCTCGTTTGTGCCGGACGGTAAGTTCTACATCACCACCACACTCGGCGGCTTTGGACTGCGCTTCTCGCTGGCCATCAAGATGGCCGTGGTCATGTGCACGCCCATGATCATCTGGCAGATCCTGGCATTTTTCCTGCCGGCGCTGCGCCCCAACGAGCGCAAGTGGGTCGTGCCCACGGTGCTCGCCTCGACGGTGCTGTTCTTCCTGGGTGCCATCTTCTGCTATTTCATCATCATCCCGGCGGGCTTTGAGTGGCTCATCGGCGAGACCTCGGCCGTCGCTACGGCGCTGCCCGACCTGGAGAACTACGTCAACATGGAGCTGCTCTTTATGATCGGCTTTGGTGTGGCGTTTGAGCTGCCGCTCATCATCTTCTATCTGTCCGTCTTTCACATCGTGTCCTATGCGGCCTTCCGCAGCGCCTGGCGCTACGTGTACGTAGGCCTGCTTGTGGGCTCGGCTGTGATTACGCCCGACGGCTCGCCCGTTACGCTGGGTCTCATGTATGGCGCCCTGCTCTCGCTCTACGAGATTTCGCTCGCCATCGCTCGCGTGGTCATTACCGCGCGCGAGGGCAAGGAGGGTCTGTTCGCGAGCCGTCTGGACCTGTTCTCGGACGACGAGGACGACGAGGAGTAAATCGGTATGCACGAGGTTGGCATTGTCAACGGCATACTCGATACAGTGATTCGCGCGGCGCGTGGGGCGGGGGCCTCGCGCGCCGTTTTGGTAACGCTGCGTATCGGGGATATGACCGAGGTCGTGCGCGAGGCGCTTGACTTTGCGTGGGAGACGTTTCGCGACGAGGACCCGCTCACGCGCGGCTGCGAGCTTGCCGTGGAGGAAGTCCATCCACAAAGCGAGTGTCTGGACTGCGGTGAGGTCTTTGAGCACGACCGTTTCCATTGCCGTTGTCCCCAATGTGGCGGTGCCAACGTGCGTCTGCTGCATGGCCGCGAACTCGACATCGCAAGTATCGAGATCGAGACCCCCGACGATTAGCACGCTCGCCATCTAGCGATGGGGTATAAAAGGGCCAAAGTAAGGAGCGCTAAGTATGGCCGAGAAAACGATTGATATCGCGTCGCCGATTCTGTCGCGCAACGAGCGCCTGGCAGATCAGCTGCGTCAGCGGTTTGAGCAGACGAACACCTACGTGATCAATGTGCTGTCGAGCCCTGGCTCGGGTAAGACCACCACGATTCTGGGCACCAACGAGCGCCTGCGTGACAAAGCCAGCCTGCGCTGTGCCGTTATCGAGGGCGATATCGCCTCGGACGTCGACGCCATCACCATGAAGGAAGCCGGCATGCCCGCCATCCAGATCAACACGGGCGGCCTGTGCCACCTCGAGGGCAACATGATCATGGAGGCCGTCGACGCCTTCGACCAGGCCGTCGGTCTGGAGAACATCGACGTCATCTTTATCGAAAATGTGGGTAACCTGGTCTGCCCGGTCGACTTTGACCTGGGCGAGAACCTGTCCATCATGATCCTCTCGGTGCCCGAGGGCGACGACAAGCCCATCAAGT
>USJQ01000233.1 GCA_900554985.1 uncultured Collinsella sp.
TTGACCTTAACGGGCTCGAAGCCCCAAGCCAGCGCCGCGTCGATACCAGCCATGGTCTGCTCGAGCCGGCCCAGGCGCGTGATCTTTCCAAAGAGCGTAGGGTCGAGCGTGTCGAGCGAAATGTTGACGCGGTTAAGCCCGGCATCTTTGAGCTGCGGTGTTAGTTTGGGCAGCAGAACGCCGTTAGTGGTGAGCGAGATGTCCTCGATCTGCGGGATCGCGCGGATGTCGCGAATGAGCGGGATACTACGGCGGCTGACCAGCGGCTCGCCACCCGTCAGGCGCACGCGGCGAATGCCCTCCCCCGCTACCAAGCGCACAAAGCGGGCGATTTCCTCGGCACTGAGTAGCTCGTCGTGTGCACGGGGCGCCACGCCATCGGCCGGCATGCAGTAAATGCAGCGAAAATTGCACTTGTCGGTAACGGCAATGCGCAGGTAGTTGATATCGCGGCCAAAGCCGTCATGTTGCACGTGCCCGTCCACGCAGCCCTCCCCTCACGCGGCGTTTTATTCTTCGGAAAGCATAATACCCCACGGGAGAATCATGCCGACACCCGTACGACAGGACAGGTCGCTTTGAGCAAAACGGACTTTCCAAGCCCATCCTCAGCACGCAAACCATCACAACATTCGATGCTTTTCCCGTTTTTGGCAAAAAACGTCGAATGTTGTGATGGTCTGCCTGCCCGCAGCGCCCCGTAGAAGGACCAAAACGTCCCTAAAGACCGCCGTCCCAGTGTCGAATCACGAATTCTCGCAGGTCGTTCTGCCGCTTTTGGAACGCTTCGCTTCGGTCGCACTTAAGGCCCATCGCGAGTGCGATGGCGTTCATAGCCCGATGCAATTGCAGCTGGTGGGGAAACTGAGTCCCGGTGAGGACGATCATCCTAAAGCCCAGCGCGCTCAGCACGGTCATACGCTCCGCATCAGATGCGCTGCGCTGTTTATCAAGATGGTCCGAGCCGTTGTATTCAATTCCCGTACCGCTCGCAGGCGCATATACGTCGATCTCGAAATACCCGGCCTTTGCGAGATACTTGAACTCGTTGGGAACATCGGCCCGATGGTTGAGCTCGATTTTGGTGTATCCCAACCCTCCCTGGGAACGCTTCGCGACGACCAGGATTGCGGTGGCCGTCTCCATAGGCGATCGTGCGCCATTGTGCACGCGCTTGAGCACGGCGGCCGCGCGTGCGGTCCCCTGTCGACATCGGTTTTCGCTGCAATAAGCTATCAAGTCGGCAACGGTATACCTCTGACCCATCTCGACATAATCGCCTGTCGACAGATGATTCAAATGGTATCGGGCGCAGATTTCATACCCATATTCCAGCTGCTCGGGCTCGCTCATCCACGAACCCGCCTGGACAAAGCACATGACCTCATCAACCACCAAGAGACCTTCTGCCACCTCGATAAGATGATCCGAAGGTATAGGCGCTCCAAACACGTGGCGTCGAAGGCCCGCCGGCCGAGAGCGCTCAAAATCAAAGCTAACCAGCGTGTCAATGCGGTCGAGCTCCTCACGTGGAGCACCAAGTGAGACCAGATAATCGGTGACAATCTCAACCGCCGCAGAAATTCTCAGCCCCTTGGCATCTAGCCCCAGTTTGGGCAGCGCTTCGGTTGGCTCCGCCTCGCTGGCAAACGAATCCTCATCGTATAGGCTACTCGCCCGCGAGAGCGGCTCGCACGGACGCACCACGTTGTGGTACAGCCAGGCAGTCTTATGGGACAGGACGATCGGCAGGTCCATGAGTCCTCCAATGAGTCGAATAACCAACCTTATTCCCCTGCTCACGGCTCCGCACACCTTCGCATGCAAGAAAGCGATTCCGTCCCGTCGAACGACAGAAAAACCGTCCCAACATTCGATGCTTTTTCCATTTTTGGCAAAAAACGTCGAATGTTGGGACGGTTTGAGGCGAGTTGACGGGCACGGAGGGGTCAAAGCATCGTGCTCGGAGCGTGACTTTTTTCGCCCCACTGTCGACACAAACCTTGACTCTACAATCGTTGTAGGGTTTTCACTACACTGGTAGCTAAACGAACCAAGCCAGAAAGTGCCCCGCCCATGGAACACGACCTCACACGCGGCAATGTCCTCAAGACCATCGCGGTCTTTGCCCTGCCCTATATGCTCTCGTACTTTTTGCAGATGCTCTACGGCATGGCCGACCTGTACATGATGGGACAGTTTAGCGGCGCGGCCGGCATCACCGCCGTGGGCAATGGCGCGCAGACGCTCTATATCATTACCGTGACGCTCGTGGGCCTGGCCATGGGAACGACGGTCATCGTCGGCCACGCCGTGGGTTCGCGCCGCTTTGACCGCGCCGAGGCCGCCATCGGCAACACCATCACGCTCTTTATGGGCGTCTCGGTGGTGCTGGCCGCCGTCTTGTTTGCGCTGTGCCCGCAGATCGTGGCGCTCATTGGCACGCCGGCCGAGGCGGTCGAAGGCACTGCCGCCTACCTGCGCATCTGCTTTGTCGGCATTCCGTTTATCGCCGCGTACAACATCCTCTCGGCCATCTTTCGCGGTTTGGGCGATTCACGTTCGCCCATGTACGTGATCGGCGTGGCGTGCATCATCAACATCGCGCTCGACTTTTTG
>USJQ01000234.1 GCA_900554985.1 uncultured Collinsella sp.
TTCCTGTTCTAGTTCACCACTGACAGCAACCGCCCAACGCAAAAGGCCTCGGCTCGCACCAAACGAGCCGAGGCCTTTACTGTTTCACCAGATAAAACCTACCAAAATTAACCTGTCCCTTTTTGACAGGTCGGAAGCTAGAGGCGGTAGGGGGCGCCGCTGCGGATGATGGATTCACGCACCAGGACGTCCATGGCGTCGAGGGTGATCTCGGGCATCTCTCGGTACTTCTGCAACACCGATAGCTCGGTGCAGGCCAGAATGACGCGGTCGCAGCCGCTACGGGCGAAGTCCCACATCACGCGGGCTCGCGTCCGGCCTTCACATCCTCGTAGATAAGCGACATCACATCGTTCTGACGTTTCTCGCTGGGATAGACAACCTCAACACCCGCAGCCTTACATTCGCGGCCGTAGACACCCGCGCCCACGGTTCCGTCGGTGCCCATGATGCCAATCTTGTGCACCGGCTCGGCCGGCATACTCAGGTTGGGGTCGAACTCGCACTCCCCCATCACCGCACCGGCCAGAGCATAGCGCACCGACTCACGCGGCATGTGGATAATCGGCACCTTCGTAAACGACTGGATCTGGTCGTAGAAGTAGTGCGACGTGTTGCAGGGAATGGCAATGTGCGCACAGCCCAGCGACTCGAGTGCCTGGGCACACTCTTTCATGGTCGCCAGCAGCTTGGCATGCTCGCCGGTCTTAATGGCCAACGTGCGGTCGGGCATGGTCGACTTGGAGAGCACCACCATGTCGATATGTTCCTGATCGCAGGCAGCAGCCGTATGACGCACCACCTGGTCGTAGTAATACGACGTGGCCTCGGCGCCCATGCCGCCGATAACTCCCAGCTTTTCCATCGCCGCCTCCTTGGTGACGCTTGCGCAATTGCGCGTATCATACCCGCGCCCGCCCGATGCAAACCGGACGGGCACCGCGCTCATCTACTTGTAATACGTCTTGAACAGCTTAAAGTGGCGCAGCTTGGTGTGCCACATGCGCAGCCAGCGGTTAAAGACAAAGTCGCCCTTCATAAACGAAGGGTCGGCGCCCTTACCTTCCTTGTCCAGGCGATGCACCTTAGCGCGCAGCTCGGGATCCTTGACGTACTTGTCGACGACGCCCATGGGGACGACCATCCACAGGGCCTCGTCCTGCGCCGTCACAAACTCCGGCTCAAACGGACGGTTGAACACATACTCGTCCACCACATACTTGGCAACGTTAAAGCCGCTGTTGGTAACGTAGTAGTTGCTGCGGCCCTGGCGCGTGTTGAAATCGAAGAACTTAAACGAGCCGTCGCGCTCGTCGTACTTAACGTCAAAGTTGGAATAGCCCACAAAGTGAAGGTCCTCGAGCAGCTTGCGCACGCCGCCCATGAGTTCGTCGTTAGGCTCGGTAATGATACAGGCATGGTTGCCGACACCGTGGGGCTGATGCTCCTCGAGCAGCACATGGCCCAGGCACATCATGCGGACCTTACCGGTGCGGTCGGAATAGCTGGTGAGCACGCGCATGTACTCGTCGTTGCCGGGCACGCGATCCTGCAAGATCAGATCGTCGGTGTAGCCGCTGGCATACGAATCGCGAATGACCTGTTCCAGCTCGGCGCGGTCGGCAATCTCATAGGCCTTCTTCTGGCCCTCGAACTCATGCTGCCACCACATGATGCCGTCAGAAGGCTTCCGAATCATCGGGTAAGGAAAATCGATCTGGTCGAGCACTTCGGCAGGCGCCTCACCCTGGGCATTAAGCATCGCCTTGGTAAAGGTAAACGTGTGTGGATAGGGCACGCCATGCTTCTCGCACAGCTCGTAGAAGATCTCCTTCTTCTGGCACTGCTCGAGCATGCTGTAGGGCGCGTAGGGAGCGACGATGTTATCCGCCAGCTCATGAGCATCCTTGGCTTGAGCCACGAGAGCGACATAGTTGTCGCCGCAGCCCACAAGGACAATAGTCTTGTCGGCATGCGCTTGGGCAATGCCGTTGACGGTTTTGAGCATCACGGGCATGGTGTCGATATCCACGTTGGGCGTGTAGTCGATAATCTGGCTGCGGTACGCGGGACCCGTCTGATACTTGCCAAAGACCAGACTCTTGACCTGGTACTCCTCGTAGAAGGCGCGCGCCACCGAATAGGCATTGATGTCGCCACCAAGCAGCACGGGAATGAACTCGCGCTCTGTAAATTGCAATGCCATGGAAACTTCCGATCATGAACTGCCCACACAACGGGCGGTCTTTGCGCAACTGATTTATTCTAGCGTGCCAAGCCGCCGGCGCCCAAAGCTCCACCGTATCTATGGCAATCGACGTAATCGTCCAGCACGAAGACGGCGCTCACCGTTGTATGACAATGGGCAATGAACCTACCATTGTTGTAGGATTCATCGTATTGACATCTTCGAGCGAAAGGCGCACACGTGCCCCAAGACCATCCGACCGATAATCCCATCCTCAATGCCGCGAGGCGCGAGCTGGCAGAACGTGCGAAAGCGACCGCTCCCCTGTGCACGGCAAGCGACGCCTACAACGGGCCCGCCCGCATTGTCTCGATCAACACGTCGGCACACAAGGGCACGCGCAAGTCGCCCGTCGCCGACGGGCAC
>USJQ01000235.1 GCA_900554985.1 uncultured Collinsella sp.
TAGCGTCCCTCAAGACCCAACGAGAACGCAGAAATGTAGCCCGGGGCTTACCCTTTCCCGAACGCGACCCTCGCGAAGCGCGTGAGCGAGCGGGAAAGGGTAAGCCCCGGGCGGACAATTAAGTGCGTTACTCGGCAGAGGCCTTGAACTTGTTGTAGTTGATCAGGCAGCCGGCCTTAACGATGGCACGCTCCTCGGTCGTCATGTCGGCAATATAGAGCTCAATCTGCTCGACCGTGCCGCCGGCGCGCACCACGTAGGCGGCGATATCCTTTAGGTCGCCGTCGAGCGCGGCGCGGATACCCGGTACAAAGACGTAGTCGCCCACCTCAAAGTTGGGCTCGGCCTCCATCTGGAAGGGCACCATGCCCCAGTTCATCACGTTGGAGCGATAGCGCTTGGTGGCGTACTCGTGAACGATATTGGCCAGACCGCCAATCACGCGCTGGCAGCTCGCGGCCTGCTCGCGGGCAGAACCGTCACCGGGCTTCTTGGCATAGAGCATGGAGCCGTACTCGGTCGCCTTGGCGTCTGCCGCGACACCCGCGCCAGCCAGCGCCTCAAACACGCCGGCAAGCTCGGCATCGAGCGCCGCCAGGTCGCCTGCCGCTTCGCCGGCAACGCGGCGCTTTTCCACCGCGTCGACCTCCTTGGAACGGCCCACGTAGGCCGGGTCGCGGCGGCTGAGCGTAAACTCGGCCAAGCCCAGCGGGTTGGAGCGGAAGGAGCTCGTCTCGCCCGAGGGAATGAGCTCATCGGTCGTAGTGACCGGGTCCATGATCTTGGAGCACACCTTGAGCAGGATATCGTCGCCGAGGGGCTCCATCGCGGGCCACGGCTTAATGTTGGGGCCTTCGACCAGCTCGTCGGCAGGCTCCGCCTTGCCAAAGCCCCAGTACACGCGCTTTTTGTACGGCGCGTCGTCAAAGGTGTACTCGCAGGCCTCGTCCCAAGTCTCCTCGGGCAGGTCGGTCGCCGGCGTCAGGACGCCGCCGTTGGCAGCCGTCGCCGCAATGGAGCGAGCGTCCATCAGGGCCACGGCGCTCAGCTGGCCATTACCCGGCTTGGAACCCTCGCGGTTGGGGAAATTGCGCGTGGTGTGGCGGATGGACAGGCCGTTGTTGGCAGGCGTGTCGCCGGCGCCAAAGCACGGACCGCAGAACGCCGTACGCACGATCGCGCCGGCCTCCATAAGGTCGTAGATGTAGCCACGGCGCGTAAGTTCGAGCGCCACGGGCTGGCTTGTGGGATAGACCGACAGCGAGAACTCGCCGCAGCCGGTGTTGGCGCCCTTAAGCACGCGGGCAGCCTGGACCACGGAGTCGTAGTTACCGCCCGAGCAGCCGGCGATAACGCCCTGCTGCACGTGCAGCTTGCCGTCGACGATCTTGTCGAGCAGGCTAAAGTGCGTCTTGCCCTCGCCGATCTTGGCAGCCTCGAGCTCCACCTCATGCAGGATATCCTCGAGGTTCTCGTTGAGCTCGTCGATCTCAAAGCCGTTGGAAGGATGGAACGGCAGCGCGATCATGGGCTTGATGCTGGACAGATCGACCTCGACGCAGCCGTCATAGTAGGCGACATCGGCGGGCTTGAGCTCGCGGTAGTCGTCGCCGCGGCCATGCATGGTCAAAAGCGCGCGTGTGTCCTCGTCGGTGGCCCAGATGCTCGACAGGCAGGTGGTCTCGGTGGTCATGACATCGACGCCATTGCGGTAATCGGTCGTCATGCTCGCGATGCCCGGGCCCACAAACTCCATGACCTTGTTCTTGACGTAGCCCTTGGCAAAGACCGCCTTGATGATAGCGAGCGCCACATCGTGCGGGCCGACGCCGGGGCGCGGGGTGCCCGTGAGGTAGATGGCGACGACGCCGGGATAGGCAACGTCGTAGGTGTCGCGCAGCAGCTGCTTTGCCAGCTCGCCGCCGCCCTCGCCCACGGCCATGGTGCCCAGGGCGCCATAGCGGGTGTGCGAGTCGGAACCCAGGATCATCTTGCCGCAGCCGGCGAAGTTCTCACGCATAAAGGAGTGGATGACGGCGATGTGCGGCGGAACGAAGATGCCGCCGTACTTCTTGGCCGCGGAGAGGCCAAAGACATGGTCGTCCTCGTTGATGGTGCCGCCCACGGCGCACAGCGAGTTATGGCAGTTGGTGAGCACGTAGGGCAGCGGGAACTGCTCCATGCCCGAGGCGCGCGCCGTCTGGATGATGCCGACAAAGGTGATGTCGTGGCTCGCCATGGCGTCGAAGCGAATCTTGAGCGCCTCGGGGTCGCCGGACGTATTGTGTGCCTGGAGGATCGAATACGCGATGGTGCCGCGCTTGGCATCCTCGGGCGTCTGCGTAATACCGCGCTCGGCAGCCTCGGCCGCAGGCACAACCTCGCTGCCGCCGCGCAGGTAGATGCCGTCCTCGTACAGCTTGACCATACTGTCTCCCACTCTGCCCAAAAGATTTGGGCGCATAGCATACATTCGTTCAATATCGTGCCATAGAACGGTTGCGAGTGGGTTACGAATCTGCACGTTCACTTTATCTCGGTAAAGTAAAGGGCAAGCCCGGTGCGGGCCGGCAAATTTGGTGCAAGAGCGTCCCTTTCGACTAGTCATTTA
>USJQ01000236.1 GCA_900554985.1 uncultured Collinsella sp.
ATTTCTGCCCTAGCGGGAGCGCGAGCTTTGGTTGTCGATCCAGTAGATGATGAGGCGGCAGCGTTCTATGCGCATTTCGGCTTTGCAACCCTACCCGGCACCAACCGAATGGCGTTGAAACTCTAGACCGCCAGCAGCATCTCCTCCAGCTCTCAGTATGTCTTAAGCTACCCTACAGATAATGACTATTGCCAAAATGTAGGGTAACTACCCAAGGCATCATACAAAGAGCTCGCTATGCCTGCCCCTACGCAACATCCCAGGGCTGGAGCTCGCCGCCCAGGCGAACGATGCAATCGTAGAGCACGGTATGGCGCTCGGCCGGATTGGCATCCCGATGAAAATGCCCGTAATACCAGCGCTTATAGTCCAAGCGGTCTTCCAGCTCATCGAAAAATGCCGTAAGCCGATCGACATCGGGGTAATTCCAGCCGGGCGCCGGATAGAGCGTGGGCGAGAGCATGCGCGTAGAGCAGGTGTGGGTGACCACGTAGTCGACCTTCCAGCCCACGCTGTCGAGCTTTGTCCGTGCCTCCTCAAAGTTGCGCTCGTCCGGCAGCTCCTGCGGCCACCAGCTGGAATACGGGATGCGGTATTCCTTGTCCACGCTCGTGGCGCCGCCCATGGTAAAGATCGTTGAGCCGTCGAGCTCAAAAACCTCGCCGCGCGTCAGGCGCCGTATGGAAGAGGTGTCCGACAGACGCTGCGTCAGCCCACCGTGCCACAACTCCATGGGACGCTCTGTCCAGTGATCGAAACGCTCGTGGTTGCCGTCGACGAACAACACCGTATAAGGGCGCGACTCGAGCCATGCGATATCGGCGCATTCCTCGGCAGAAAAATCCCACGGAAAGCCGAAGTCGCCCGCGACAATCAGATAGCCATCGCTCGTCAGACTGTCCCTAAGCTCCCAATCGCGGAGCTTTTGCATGTCGAGACCGCCGTGAATATCACCCGTCACATAGACCGTCATCGGATCATCACTTCCCTCTTATAGGCTTCGAGGTCGCGCTCGACCTGCTCGTCGCCCGTGGCATTGACCCACCACGGCCATTTAACGCAACGCACCGGCTCGTCTACCTGCGCAAACCATAACTTGAGCTCATCCAGACTTACCGGGGCGTAGCTGTTAGCGTCCACACCCACGTCATAGCGCAGCAACCCCTGTCTGAGGTTGAACTCGTTGTACGCGCCGCCGCTGCTGTGGATGTGTCCGTGGAGGTGCCACGATCCATGGCTCATGCCCTGCCAGTCGGCCATGGGATAGTGGCTCAGCACGATTTTTTGGCAGTCGATCTTGAGCACGCAAATGGGCGGCTCGACGATAAAAGCGTCCGCCACCGCAGGCTGCGTCCAGTCTTTGTCGTGGTTGCCGCGCAGCAGATGGACACGCTTGCAGACAATGCTTTTGCGCAGCTCGTAGGCATCTTGGACTGTCATCTTAAAGCTAAAGTCGCCCAGGATGTAGAGCTCATCATCCGCAGCAACCTTGCTGTTAATGTTGGCGACCATGGCGTCGTTCATCTGCGCAACAGTCGACCAAGGCCTATTGCTAAACCGTAGCATGTTCTCGTGCCCAAAGTGCGTATCGCTGGTAAACCAGATCACGGGGACCTCCTAACGATCTTACTCAAAATAGCCACCCGCCGCCTCGCCCTACTCATCGGTACATCGCGCTTCGATCCGCACGATATCTTGGTAGATAAGACGATGCTTGTCATCGCGCCATTCATCGTTATGGTAATGGCCAAAAAACCAGGTGCGGTAGTCGAGCCGCCTGTCGAGCTCGCCCAAAAAGGCCTGCAGCGAATCGTCGTAGAACTCGCGATTGCACTCCATGCACAGCTCGTCCGCCAGATCGACCGGCGCCTCATGAGTCACCACGTAGCCGACCTTCCAACCCACGCGATCAAGCGAGGCACGGCAATGTTCCATCTCGCTCTCACTCGGCATCTCCTCGGGCCACCACGTCTTTCCCTCTCGGCGCCACTGCCTGTCATGGCTCGCGGCGCCGCCCATGGCGAGCACCGTGTTCCCTGCGATATCGAACACCTCACCGCGTATCAGGTGCAGCACGTGCGGGCGTGCCTCGTGAACGAGGCCCCCATTCCACTCCCGCTTCGGCAGCCCCGTCAGCAGATGATGGTTCTCGTGATTGCCGTCGACAAAGCACGTGGTCCAGGGCTTGGACTCAAACCAATCGAGCCAGTATTTGTCGGTGTTCGAGCCGCTCCATATAAAGCCAAAGTCGCCGGCAACGATCACCACGTCATCGCGCGTTAGCGTTCGGCCCAATGGCCAAGCGCGCGACGAGAAGCGGCTCGCCCCGTATTCGGCGATACCGTGAACGTCTCCGGTAACGAAAATGGACATCAAGCAACACCTCCGCGCTGTGCGGCTCTGGACAAATCGATAGCAGAAATTGCAGGCAGGCCCCGATATCTACACCCCTTAGGGCTTACCCCTCGTTCTTCCATCCAAACGGGTCAAACACCCAAAAAACTAGATCGAGCACACTGTTGGCGGGCAGCATGTTGGGCAGGGCGTCTTGCCTCGTTTGAGCGCGGCTGCCAATGGCACGCTCGTTTTAATGGCGTT
>USJQ01000237.1 GCA_900554985.1 uncultured Collinsella sp.
ATGGGCGCCGCAGGGGTTCTTGGAGTCATTGATATGCACGGCGCGCAAGCGCTCGATACCCACCACGCGGTCGAACTCGTCGAGTACGCCGTCCAGGTCATGGATGATGTCGTAGCCAGCATCGCTCACATGGCAGGTGTCCAAACAAACGCCCAGCTTATCGGACAGCTCCGGGCACTTGGCGGCAACGCCCTCGATAATGCGCGTCAGCTCTTCAAAGCTACGGCCCACCTCGGTGCCCTTGCCCGCCATGGTCTCAAGCAATACCGTCGTCTGCTGTCCCTCAAACATCACCTGGCACAGCGTGTCGACAATCATCTGAATGCCGGCGTCTGCCCCCTGTCCCACATGCGCACCGGGATGGAAGTTGTAGTAGTTGCCGGGCAGTGCTTCCAGACGCTGCAAATCTTCCGCCATAGCCTCCAAGGCAAACTCGCGCGCTCGCTCCTTAGCGGAGCAGGGGTTATAGGTATACGGGGCATGCGCCACCAGCGGTCCAAAGTCGTTTTGCGCCATAAGCTCGCGCAGAGCCGCCACGTCATCCATGTCAAGGTCTTTTGCCTTGCCACCGCGCGGGTTGCGCGTAAAGAACGCAAAGGTATTGGCACCAATGGACAACGCCGTCTCCCCCATTGCCCGATAGCCCTTCGTCGTCGAAAGATGACATCCGATTGTCAGCATCTCCAGCTCCCCCTCATCAGTTGCGGTGAAATACGGTCTATTGGTGCCCTATTTTGGCGCAAACAGACCGTATTCCACCGCAAGTTATAAAAGGGGCATCAGAGATGTGGGCCGCCAGGCACCACGGGCGCCGGCGTCATGATCCCCTACGTGTCAGCGCCAAGTCCTAGAGGGCTAGACGAATCGCATCGATGATGTGTGCACAGCGCTGCGTGGCGGCAAGGGGCATGACGGGGCTCTCGAGTTTCCCCGCCCGGATGAGCTGGGTCGCATGCTGGATTTCGCCGTAGAAATCATCGATCTCAAACGGGGCATTTATTTCGAGCGTTCGACCGTCGGAATACTTCACATGGGCGAGCTCGGGGCGATGGAGACGCTCGATTTCCAACGAGCCTCGCTCACAGACAATCGTTAAGCGGCTTTCATATGTTGCTTTGCCGTCGCACACCATATGAATGGGTATACCGCCGACGCTCATATGGATCTCGTCGGCCCAATCGACGCGGCCGCCTGATACGTCACGCCAGCGAACTTCACGGGATGAAACCTCGCACGCGCCCGCGAGCAAATCCTCAAACCAACCGACCGCATAGCAGCCCATGTCATATAGACAGCCGCCCTGCAACGAATCAAGCAGATAGCCCGAAGGAGGCTCGCCGTAATCGAGCTTTTGCACGCTTTCAATCGAGACAATACGGCCAAGCTCACCCGACGCAAGCAAGTCCTTCACGCGAGTGCGCATCGGGCAAAACCGATTCTTCATCGCCTCCATAAACAGCACGCCGCGCTCACGAGAGGTGGAGGCAATCGAGAGAGCCTCTTCCTCACTCAAAACGGCCGGCTTTTCGCACAGCACGGCCTTTCCCGCGCGCAGTGCCCGACAGACCCAATGCGCATGCATGCCATGTGGAAGAGCCAAGTAGATTGCGTCGACATCGGGGTCGGCAATCAGCGCATCATAAGCCACATCGCCGCTATCGTCAGCCGTGGCATAACTGTGCGCGGCATCAATCGAAAACGCCCTGCAAAACTCCTCAACATGCGAAGGAGTGCGGCCGGCGGCAGCCACAAGCCGTGCCCCGTCCACCTCCTTGAGCGACGATGCAAATCGATGCGAAATGTGTCCAGCGCCCAAAACGCCCCAACAAACCTCACGCAAATCATCACATGAATCCCGATGACCCACGACAGCCCCCTTCAGTTGCGGTGAAATAGTTCCTGTTTGGCCCTTATTCTGCCGCAAACAGGAACTATTCCACCGCAAGTTATAAAAGGGTCATGAGGAGCGCGCTATGCGGAAGGCTTTAAGCGCGGCCGTTACGGGGCCAGGTTGGAAACGTCGGCGCACATCGTCGAGACGCTCGGGAATATCGATGTGTTGCGGGCAGTGACGCGCGCATTTGCCGCATTTAACGCAGTTGCTCACCAACTTGGGCTCGCTCGTCCGCACCGCGCTCGCCGTAAAATACTGCGATAGACCCGTAAACCAGCTGTGCGCATAGCTTGCATTGTAGGCGGCAAAACACCCAGGGATATTGATGCCTTTGGGACACGGCATGCAGTAGCCGCATCCCGTACAAGGCACGCGATTCGATTTTTCAAATTCCGTCAGCACGCGCGCAATGGTATCGAGCTGAGCGCCCGTCATCGAATCCGGCAGGGCTCGGTCGGCCAGCGCCGCGTTCTCATCCACTTGCGCGGTATCGGTCATGCCCGAAAGCAGCATCGTGACCTGAGGATGGTTCCACACCCACGAAAGCCCCCAGGCGGCAGGAGTGCGCAGGCGCGGGTCATAGGCGCCATCGAGCACGGCGCGGGCCCGCGGCGGCAGCTTGCCCGCCAAACGCCCGCCCAACAGCGGCTCCATCACAAACACCGCGAGCCCGCGATCCGCAGCCTCCA
>USJQ01000238.1 GCA_900554985.1 uncultured Collinsella sp.
CGGGCAATACGGGGCCCGCCCATGCGAAAACCAAGTTGTTAGGATGAGCCAGCTGGCTAGGCCTCGACCGGCACCCATTCGTCGTGATTGCAGATAAAAGCCTCGGGATCCTCGACGCTAAAGAAGACGAGCGTGGGGTCGTTAGGCCCCTCATAGTGCTCGCCCAGGTGCTCTAGATGCTTCCACCCGGCTTCGCGCATTTCGCCTAAAGCCCGGTCATCCAAGCCGGCACGCCCGCGCAAGATGAGCCAGCCATGGCCCGGCCACCAACTCGTGGCCTCAAAGCGCTGGTTTTGCAGCAGCTCTTGCCACACATCTTTGGTGCGCGCTGTTACAAACCACAGCTTGCCATCCTGGATCTGAGCAAACGAAAATGGACGTACATGTGGCTGCCCGTCCACGCTCGTCGCCAAGTACCACGCCGGCACCGACGTCAGATACTCCAAAACCGTATTCAATCCGTCCACGTTTCCTCCTGTCGCCTGACCAGTCTTTTTGGAATGTGTAGTCAATTTGGGAAATTAGAGCTCGAGGCGCTCTTCGCTGCCGTCGATATCGCAGAACCGCGCGGCGATGTTGCGGACCGAGAAGAACGCAAGGCGGCCGTCGTTGGCACTCTCGTGTTCCTCGCCGATGCCCACCATGTGCTTAAAACCCGCTTGACGCACCTTGTCGCTCGCAACTGCGTCGTCCTCGAGCGCGGCCTCGCCGGACAATACGATCCAGCACTCCCCCGGCTTCCAGCACGAAAGCTCGAACTTGGGGTTCGCGCTGAGCTCGGCCCACACATCCTTATCGCGCGAGGTGCAAAACCACAGCTTGTCATCATCGACCATGGCAAACGAGAACGGCCTCACGCGCGGCTGATGTCCGTCCGTCACGTCGATCGTGGCGAGATACCACGCCGGAATACGCCTAAGATACGAACAGGCGCGCTCGAGCTGCGCCGTGCGGTCGTTGTCGGTCATGGGAATCCCTTTCCTGCGCTCGAATCGCGCCTAAACAAGTTGAAGATTGATGACGATGACGCAGATGAGCAGCAGCGCTGTCACCACCGCCGCCAACGCATCGCCGCGGCCAAATGCAAGCGCATGCAGACGCGTGCGGCCCTGCTCGCCGTGATAGCAGCGTGCATCCATGGCAGCAGACAACGTCTCGGCATGACGGAACACTCCCGTGAACAGTGGAATCGCCACACTGCCGAGCATACGCACGCCGCCGAGCGGGCCACCCGTTACGCGTGCACCACGGCTTGCCTGCGCATCGGCCATCTGCTTCATCTCGGTGGCAAACTGCGGCATAAAGCGCAGCGCGATGCCCATGATCATGCCGAGCTCGTGCGCAGGGAGCCCCACACGCGCAAACGGCGCGAGCAGGCGCTCGAAGCCCGCGGTGAGGTCGAGCGTCGGTGTGGTGAGCGTGATGGCGCTCATACCGGCCATCATCAAGGTCAGGCGGCACGCCATAAAGGCGGCGGAATGCAGCGAGCCCTCGCTTATCCGCAGAAAGCCGAGCTGCCACAGGATGCGCCCACTCTGATCGGTAAACAAGTTGAGCACCGCGACCACGACGACGATTGCCAGCAGCGGCGCCATCGACGACAGAACGCGACGAGCCGGCACCCGGGACACGACATAGATCAGCACAACGAAAATTGCGACAGGGGCTAATCCGCGGAAGCCGCCGACGGTCAGCGTCGTGATCAAAAACACAAAGCCCAGGAGCAGCTTGGTGCGCGGATCCAGGCGATGGATCGCGCTATCGCTCGGATAGTAGCTGCCAAACGAAAACGCCTCCATCAGCAACCCTCCTCTCGCGCGACCGTTTCGGATTTGGCCTTGTCCGAGACGTTAGAAGAACCGCCTGAGCGACCGATCGGCAAATCTGCCAACTCGTCGGCCAACGACTCAACCGTATAGAGCCCGCCGCGACGCAGCGGCACGCCCGCTTCCGCGAGCGCCAACGCCATGCGCTGGGCAGCGGGAACACCCAAGCCGATTGATTTAAGCTCATCTGCATGCGCAAAAACCTGAGCGGGCGTGCCCTCAGCAAACACCGCGCCCTCGTTCATCACGACAATACGATCGCAGCAATTGGCAAGGTCATCCATACTGTGTGAGACCATGACGACGGTCAGGCCCCCATGGTGAAGTCGATCGATGAGCTCCAGGAAATCACTGCGCGCCGCCGGATCGAGCCCCGCCATGGGCTCATCGAGTACCAAGACCTCGGGCTCCATGGCAAGCACGCCGGCAAACGCCACGCGCCGCTGTTGGCCACCCGAAAGCTCAAAGGGACTCTTGTCGCCCACCGTGGCCAAGTCGAGGCCCACGCGCGCGAGCGATGACTCAACGCGGCGCGCGACCTCGGCCTGCGACAAGCCAAGGTTGTGCGGGCCAAACGCCACGTCCTGCGTCACGGTTTCGGCAAACAGCTGACGCTCGGGATATTGAAACACCACGCCGACCTTGGCCTTAACCGCGGCGGCGTCTTTCTTGTTTGACAGATCGAGCCCCAGTGCGCGAACGAATCCCTCCTGGGGGCGAAGCAAACCGTTGGGATGCTGGACTAGCGTCGA
>USJQ01000239.1 GCA_900554985.1 uncultured Collinsella sp.
CCTGTTCGTGCGGAACTCATTGAGAGGCAAGGCCCTGCGCCCGGCCCCTCGGTTCCGTGACGACTCGGCCGTTTGGGTCAGGTGGGCTGAATGGAATCGAGTGAATGGGCGTGCCGTCGGCACGCCCATTTTTGTGCGGGTGACAAAGGGGCAGTCCCTTTGTCACATTGCAAATGGTCTTCCCTGCTTGTGGGACTTATGGGCCGTCCCTTTGTCGCCTCTTTATTGATGCTGGGAGCGCCAAGCGGTGGGGGTGGTGCCGGTGTGTTGCTTGAAGGCTTGGGCGAAGGCGGCCTGCTGAGGGTAGCCTAGACGCTCTGCCACCTGCGCTATCGTGAGCGCGCTATCGGCCAAAAGGTCCTGTGCTCGCTCCATACGGCGTCTGCGAATGTAGGCGCCCAGGGACTCGTCAGTTTGGGCCTTAAAGGTGGCGCATAGCTTGGAGCGGCTTGTGTAGAGCCTCTCGGCCACCTCGTTGATACCCACACGCCTGCCTTTGTCGAGCGCGCGCTCAATCATTGCCGTTGCTTCTTCGGCAATGGTCACGCTGGCGCGTGTGTCTGCCGCCTGCCGCGCCTGCTTGTGGGCCGCGCGCGAACAGGCGAGCTCCGCGACCATGGTCTCCACGATGCCCTGCATATAGACGTGTCCGCCTGCGGTGCGGGCGCGGTCCTCGTTAATCCTGCGCAACGTGTGGCAGATGGCAGACGTCGCCTCCTCGTGCCATGGCTCGGCAAACGCCTCAAAGACCCCCGCGAACTCGGTAGGATAGCAATGCTCCAGCTCGTCAAAATACCCGGGCAAAAAGAGGACCGAGCGTGAGTGATAGAGTTGCCCTGCAAACAGCGGGCTTAGCTCCTCGCCGCAGCTATCTTGGATAAAGCTGCAGACTGCGCTGTTCGGCCACGGCCCGCGCAGCGGCTTGAGGTTCGCAGGCGTTATGCCGGCTTCGGGCATACACATGAGCGTGGGCGCGCTGACCTCGCTCACGCACGCGTACGGTTCGGGCGTGTATTCGGCTAGGTGCATGTTGTGCATCGGGGTAATGAAATGCTCCATGACGATGCAGGTGGGGGAGAGGGGCATGATCCATGCGCGTCCGTGCGCCCGATCGTTTGCCACCTCACCGGTAAAGACGGCGCCCTTGCCGGAGAACTCCAAGCCAAACTGCTCAAACTGCGGTGCGTAGAGCTCGGTTATATCGGTTGTCGCCCGCCGCATTTTCAAAAGCGTCCCCTTCATTTGCGAAAACGTCCACGCCTGGCCCAATTGTGTGCCTTGGCTAACACGCCCATGATAAGTTTCTTACGGTTAACTCTCAAGCCGTTAGAAAGGAATCTCATGGCAAAGGGATCAAAAAAGGAAGGTGGCGGCATCGGCGAGCTGCTTGCATATGCCGGTGAACGTAAATTCCTAACGTATTTGGGCATGGCCCTCTCGGCGCTCTCGCAGCTGCTGAGCTTTGGCCCGTACGCGTGCATCTGGCTTGTTGCGCGAGATCTTATCGCCGTGGCGCCCAACTGGAGCGAGGCCGCCAATATCGCGATGTATGGTTGGTGGGCTGTGGGCTTTGCCCTGGCGAGCATTGTGGTCTATTTTGTGGGACTCATGTGCACGCACCTGTCCGCGTTTCGCTGCGCATCCAATATCCGCAAGACCACGAGTGAGCATCTGCTCAAGTTGCCGCTCGGCTACTTTGACACGCACGCCACCGGTGAGCTGCGCCGTATCGTAGACGGATGCGCTGCCTCCACCGAGACGCTGCTCGCACACATGCTGCCCGATATCGCCGGCGCCACCGCCATGGTCGTGGGCCTGCTCGTGCTGCTTTTCGCCCTCGATTGGCGTTTGGGTGCGGCATGCCTAATCTCGGTCGTCGTTTCGTTTTGCGCCATGGCCACCATGATGAGCGGCAAGGGCGCCGAGTTTATGAAGGCTTACATGGGCGCGCTGGTCAAGATGAACAAGACCGGCACCGAATACGTACGCGGCATCCCCGTGGTCAAGGTCTTCCAGCAGACGGTCTACTCCTTTAAGGCGTTTCACGATGCGATCGCCGAATACGCCGACATGGCGCAAAGCTATGCGGGCACGTTCTGCCGAGGCCCGCAGGTGCTCAACCTTACCGCGCTCAATGGCCTCGTGGCATTTCTTTTGCCCGTGGCGTTGCTGTTGGCGCCGGGCGAGACGGACTTCGCGCACTTTATGGTCAACTTCACGTTTTACGCGATCTTTTCGGCCGTGGTGCCGACGGCCATGACCAAGCTCATGTTTGTGGGCGAGGCGTCTCAGATGAGTGCCGATTCGCTGGCGCGCATCCGAAGCGTTATGGATTCCAAGCAGCTCTCCGTGCCTGCCCAGCCCAAGCACCCTATCGGCAGCGATGTGCGCTTTGAGGATGTAAGCTTTACCTACGAGGGTGCCGAAGCGCCTGCCGTCGATCATGTGAGCTTTGAGGTACAGCCCGGTGAGATCCTCGGCATCGTGGGCGAATCCGGCTCCGGCAAGTCCACGATCGCCAGGCTCATCACCCGCCAGATCGCCGCCACC
>USJQ01000240.1 GCA_900554985.1 uncultured Collinsella sp.
ATACTAGCCAACACACAAGCGGGCATCGCCAAGTGGTAAGGCATCAGCTTCCCAAGCTGACACTCGCGGGTTCGAGTCCCGTTGCCCGCTCCAGTTAAGAGCACAAGCACGGCACCATCACGGTGCCGTGCTTTTTTCAATAAAGTGCCGGGACTCGAACCCGACAGGGTGCGAGCGTAAAGCAAACGCGAAGCGTTTGTAGCGAGCAGGCGAAGGCGCCGGCAGGCGCCTGAAGCCGGTGCGGATTTGCGAAGCAAATACGCGGATGCCCCGTTGCCCGCTCCCATCCCAACATGTTAGGTTCATGCCTGCTGCCCATACTTGCACCTGCGCACGGTACAATGGTTGGGTTACGACCAACGTGCCAATAACCAAAAAGGAGCCGCTATGATCGATCGCTATACCCGCCCGGAGATGGGACACATCTTCTCCCTCGAGAACAAGTACGCCATTTGGCAGGAGATCGAGGTCCTGGCCTGCGAGGCCCAGGCGGAGCTCGGCAAGATCGGCATTTCTAAAGACGAAGCCCAGTGGATCCGCGACCACGCCAACTTTGAGAAGGCAAAGGTCGACGAGATCGAGGAAGTCACGCGCCACGACGTTATTGCCTTCCTGACCAACATGAAGGAGTACATCGACGCCGATGTTCCCGAGGGCGACCCCAAGCCCAGCCGCTGGGTTCACTATGGCATGACCAGCTCCGATCTGGGCGACACGGCTCTGTGCTACCAGCTCACCCAGGCCTGTGACCTTATCATCGAGGACGTCAAGAAGCTCGGCGAGATCTGCAAGCGCCGCGCCTTCGAGGAGCGCAACACGCTTTGCGCTGGCCGCACCCATGGCATCCATGCCGAGCCGATGACCTTCGGCATGAAGTTTGGCTCTTGGGCCTGGGAGCTCAAGCGCGATCTGGATCGTCTTGAGGATGCCCGCAAGAACGTTGCCTTCGGTGCCATCTCGGGCGCGGTCGGCACGTACAGTTCCATCGAGCCGTTTGTCGAGGAATACGTGTGCGAGCACCTGGGTTTGGTCCACGACCCGCTGTCCACGCAGGTCATCTCCCGCGACCATCATGCCTACCTCGCCGGCGTCCTCGCCACCACGGCGGCCACCTGCGAGCGCATCGCTACCGAGGTCCGCAATCTGCAGAAGACCGACACGCTCGAGGCCGAGGAGCCGTTCCGCAAGGGTCAAAAGGGCAGCTCCGCCATGCCGCACAAGCGCAACCCGATCACCATGGAGAAGGTCTGTGGCCTGTCGCGTGTCGTGAAGTCCAACGCCCAGGTTGCCTTCGACAATGTCGCCCTATGGCATGAGCGCGACATTTCGCACTCCTCTGCCGAGCGCGTCGCCCAGGCCGATAGCTTTATCGCACTCGACCACATGTTCCAGTGCCTTATCCGCGTTATCGACGGCCTGCAGCTGTATCCGGCTCGCATGATGGCCAACCTCAACAAGACTCGCGGTCTCATCTTCTCCTCCAAGGTCCTGCTGGCCCTCGTCGATACGGGCATCACCCGCGAAGATGCCTATGCGATCGTGCAGGAAAACGCCATGGCTACCTGGCACGAGGTGCAGGATTGCGTCTCCGGTCCCACCTTTAAGGAGCGTCTCGAGGCTGATCCGCGCTGCACCGTCAGCCAGGAGAAGCTCGACGAGATCTTCGATCCGTGGGACTTCCTCACCCGCATCGACACGGTCTTCGATCGCCTGGAGCAGCTGAGCTTCGAGTAGGGTTAGCCTAATTCGACCGCTTGCGGATGCATTTCAACCTTTGGCGCCTTGCCCGTCTTGGGCAAGGCGCTTTTTTCGCTGTTGCACTGGCCCCCTGGTAATAAAATGAACCTTATCTGCTGTTTCGATGAAAAGAGCCGTGTGCCCAGACGTATCAAACGAGGCGCCATCGTCTCGTTCACGCTCATACTCCTTGTTGCCGTCTGTGCGGGCGCCCTGACGTATACCGTTCGAAGCGGTTCTTCCTCCTCGAGTGAAGCCGACAAGGATCTCCCGGTGCTCAAAATCGGCGTTACGGATAACGATCCCTATGTGTATGTCGATACCACAGGCGACTACGCCGGTATCGATATCGATATCGCCCGCGAGGCCTGCAAGCGTGCTGGAATCAAACCGCAATTTGTTGACATATCTTGGAATGATCGCGATCGCCTGCTCAAAAACGGCGATATCGATTGTCTGTGGTGCGACTATTCGCCCAATTATCGCGAAGACGATTATTACTGGACTGAGCCGTATCTGACCGTGACAGTCTCGGTTGCCGCCAAGAAAACGAGTGGTATCAAGGGTTTGGCGTCTCTCGATGGAAGCAAGACCGTTGCGGTGATTGCGGGTTCGGTGAGTGAACGCCGATTGCTTGCAGGCGATCTGGAAATCTCGTCGGACGTGCATATCAAATCATATGGCTCCGCCGAACTATGCAAAGCCGCCCTCGTCAAGGGGTATGTTGACTGTTGGATGGCGGACGTCCAATCGCTCGACCGGCTCGTCGCGCAGTATCCCGGTGTTTATCGCGTGTTTGCC
>USJQ01000241.1 GCA_900554985.1 uncultured Collinsella sp.
GTTGGAGCCCACGCCTCCACAGCCGAGTATCAGCACCGTGGCGTTGGCGAGCTTGTCGAGTGCCTCGCGGCCCATGATGATCTCGAGCTTGGTGTCGCGTGTCTCGTTGGGAATTGCGGCTGTGGTTTCGGTCATAGACATCCTCCGATGGGGAAGCAAATCGTGTTTTGGCTATCGCCATTATAGGTAATCGCCCATAGGTTGCGATGGCGCTTACTTTGATGTGGTTTGAAGCATTTCGATTAGATAGTTAGACAAACATCTAAATATCGAGTATAGTGTGCGCGTCATGAGGGGTGCTGAGAGGAGGTCTTATGCCGGGAGAGGGTTTTAAGGCGCTGGCTGCGCGAGGGCAATTGCACGGCGGGGGAGCTTGCCAAGCATTTCGATATCAGTAAGCCGTCGCTGAGCCATCACTTGGCGACGCTTAAAAACGCCGGGTTGGTGACCGACGAGCGCCATGGCCAAAACATCGTATACAGCTTAAACACCACCGTCATGCAGGATTTAATTGGCTGGTTTATGGGTTTTACAAACAATGAAGGTGATAAGGATGAATAACGAAAACAAGGGCATTCACCCCACAGGGGTATCGTCGCGCGTGTGGATTGCGCTGGTCGCTCTGTGCGTCGCCAATGTCGTAGCGCACCTCATGGTGATGCCGAGCTTGCCTGCGCAGATTCCCACGCACTGGGGCGCGAACGGCGCTGTCGACGGTTGGGGTCCTAGCTGGATGGCCTCCGCGCTCGGCGTGTTGCCTCTGGCACTTCTCGCGATGTTCTACGTCGTGCCACGCATTGACCCCAAGGGCGAGGCGTATCGGACCTCGGGTAAGTTCTATCAGGGCTTCGTAATCGCCTTCACGCTGCTCATGTGTGCCATAAGCTGGCTGGGGGAGCTAACGGTGTGGGGCATCGTGCCGGTTGTAGGAACGGTCAATTTGCGGGTAGCAGGCGCTATGGGCTTGCGCTGTATTGGTATGGGCAACTACGTACCGCGCGTAAAGCAGAACTACACGCTCGGTATCAAGACGCCCTGGGCGCTTGCCGATCCCGAGAACTGGCGCCGTACGCAGCGTTTTGGCGGTGCCTGCTTTATGGTGCTGGGTGTTGGCCTGATTGTGATGGGCGTGGCGGGCAGCGTGCTTTCGAGTGAAGTCGTCGCCGCGGTGATTGCGGCTCTGGCGTTTGGTTCGGCCGGAGCTGCCTACGCCTATTCGTATCTGCTGTGGCGTAAATCGCAGCGAGCCGTTCGCTAAGGTTGCGGAAAACTAGCGTACGCAGTTCATAGTATGTTCCGGGGGACTTTTCCCAGGTAGTATTAGGGGGTGTGGGCAACCATGCCCCTTTTTCGTTAAGTTTCAGAGCTGGTTTTCTCATTTCGTTTCCACTAAAGCGAATCAAGAATAGGGAAACAGCAGGTAGAAAGGATAAAACAGGCAAATGGCGGAGTTTATCTACCAGATGTATCAGGCTCGCAAGGCCCATGGCGACAAGGTAATCCTTGACGACGTGACCCTGAGCTTCTACCCCGGTGCCAAGATCGGCGTCGTGGGTCCCAACGGCATGGGCAAGTCGACCCTGCTCAAGATCATGGCCGGCATTGAGGAGGTCTCCAACGGCGATGCCAGGCTCACCCCCGGCTACACCGTGGGTATCCTGCAGCAGGAGCCGCCGCTCGACGACGACAAGACTGTCATCGAGAACGTGCGCATGGCGTTTGGCGATATGATCGCCAAGGTCGATCGCTTCAATAAGATCGGCGAGGAGATGTGCGACCCGGATTGCGACATGGACGCCCTTATGGCCGAGATGGGCAAGCTCCAGGACGAGATCGATGCCGCCGACGGCTGGGATATCGATTCCAAGCTCGGCCAGGCCATGGACGCCCTGCAGCTGCCCGATTCCGACATGCCGGTCAACGTGCTCTCTGGCGGCGAGCGCCGTCGCGTGGCCCTGTGCAAGCTGCTGCTCGAGGCTCCCGACCTGCTGCTGCTCGACGAGCCCACGAACCACCTGGACGCCGAGTCGATCCTGTGGCTCGAGCACTTCCTGCACAACTACCAGGGCGCGGTGCTTGCCGTCACACACGATCGCTACTTCCTGGATAACGTTGCCGAGTGGATCTGCGAGGTCGACCGCGGTCACCTTTATCCCTACAAGGGCAATTACTCCACGTATCTGGAGACCAAGGCCGCGCGTATCGAGGCCCAGGGCAACCGTGACGCCAAGCTCGCCAAGCGCATGGAGGCCGAGCTCGAGTGGGTACGCAGCTCGCCCAAGGCTCGCCAGGCCAAGAACAAGGCCCGTCTGGCTCGCTACGAGGAGATGGAGGCCGAGGCCCGCGCAAGCCAGAAGCTCGACTGGACCGACATCCGCATCCCTGTGGGCCCGCGTCTGGGCAACAAGGTGCTCGAGGCCCATCACCTGCACAAGGAGTTCGATGGCCGCGTGCTCATCGATGACCTTTCGTTCACCCTGCCGCGCAACGGGGTTGTGGGGGTTATGGGCCCGAACGGTGTCGGTAGGAGCAGGGTG
>USJQ01000242.1 GCA_900554985.1 uncultured Collinsella sp.
CCCCGGCGCTCTGAGCCGTGACCGCGCAGGCTTCGAAGTCCGCGACGTTCATTATACCCACTATGGCCGTCTGTGCCCGATTGAGACGCCCGAAGGTTCCAACATCGGTCTGATCTCCTATCTGGCATCTTTCGCCAAGATCAACAAGTACGGCTTCGTTGAGGCCCCGTACCGCAAGGTCGACAAGGCCACCGGCAAGGTGACTGTGGTGGACTATGCGGCGGCCGTCGACTGCGGCACCGTGATCAACGAGGCGCTCGCGCGCGTCCAGGCCGAGGGCGGCATTGCCCAGGGTATCGGTCACGCGCTCTACGAAATCGTCGAGCACGACGACCGCGGCCGCCTGCGCACCGGCAACTTTATGAGCTACAAGCTGCCCACGCGTCTGGATATCGGCAGCATTCGCGTGGCCTTTGAGCCGAGCTACGAGCCGACGGGCCCGTTTGGCGCCAAGTCGATCGGCGAGGTTGTCATCAACACGCCGCTCGCCGCCGTGGCCTCGGCCGTGGCGCACGCCACCGGCCACCAGGTTCGATCGCTGCCGATCACGCCCGAAAAGGCCCTGCTGGGGGAGTAGCGGGGCAGCGAACAAGTCGTAATGGGCGGGGCGGGGCAACTCGTCCCGCCTTTTGCACTCGTGGTGAGGTCGTGAGCCTGTAAAAGGTGTGCGTGCGCTTGCCGTTCGTATCTGCTATCATTCCTAGTCTGTGCGCTCATGCGGGCGTGGCGGAATTGGTAGACGCGCCAGATTTAGGTTCTGGTGGGATTCCCGTGAAGGTTCGAGTCCTTTCGCCCGCACCAACGCATCTGCGTCGGCCCTGGCCGTCGCGACACTTTGTTGCATAAAGGTACCAGCACCTCAGATAAGCTGGGCAGTATGAGGAGGAACGTGTTGAACATCACCGCTTCTGACGTCAAGGACGCCAAGCTCACCGCTACGGTCACCATCCCGGCCGCCGACGTCGACGCCGCGATCAAGAAGGCCTACAAGGACACCGCCAAGGAGTACCGCTTCCCGGGCTTCCGTGCCGGTAAGGCTCCCCGTCCGGTCATCGATTCCGCTCTTGGCGCCGAGGCTACCCTCGCTCAGGCCACCAACGACCTGATCGCCGCCAACGAGCCCGCCGTTCTCAACGAGCTGGACATCGTCCCCACCAAGAGCGGTGACTACAAGGAGCTCGACCTCGCCAAGGATCACGAGGATTACACCTACACCGTCGAGTTCTCCCTGCGTCCTGCTGCCGAGCTCTCCTCCTTCGACGCCGTCGAGATCGAGATGCCCCCTGCGGAGGTCACCGAGTCCGAGATCAACAACCAGGTCGAGATGCTCCTCAACTACCGTGCCACCTTCGAGGACGTCGAGGGTCGCGCCGTCGAGGCTGACGACTATGTGACCGTCGACCTCAAGGCCGTCGAGAACGCCGACAACTTCGCCGCCGAGGGCCGCATGCTCATCGCCGGCAGCGACAGCAATCCCAAGGAGTTCAACGAGGCCCTGATCGGCGCCAACGTTGACGACGTCAAGACCGTCACCTGGACCGACGAGGTCGAGGAGGGCGAGGAGGCCGAGACCCACACCGTCGAGGTCACCGTCAAGGGCATCAAGGTCCGCAACACCCCCGAGCTCACCGACGAGCTCGTCAAGTCCGACTTTGGCTTCGACAGCATCGACGCTATGCGCGACGCCATCAAGCTCGAGATCGAGCAGGACAAGGCTTCCCGCCTCCCGGCCGAGAAGGAGAACCGTTGCGTCTCCGCTCTCGCCGAGCGCCTGCAGCTCGAGGAGATGGACGCCGACTACGAGCAGTCCGTCTTTGAGGAGCTTGGCCAGAACTTCCTGTCCAACCTCGCTGCCCGCGGCATGACCCTCGACACCTGGCTGCCCGCTTCCGGCCTGACCATGGAGCAGTTCATCGGCGACCTGCACAAGCAGGCCAACGACGTTGCCCGTGAGTCCCTGGCGCTCGACGCCCTCGCCCGTGAGCTCAAGATCGAGGTCACCGAGGACGACATCAACGCCGAGTTCGAGAAGGCCGGCGTCAAGGACGTCGAGGCTTCCAAGGCTGAGTTCATCGCCGATGGCCGCATGCCTGCCGTCCGCGAGTCCATCCGTCGCTCCAAGGCCGTCGACCACCTGGTTGAGAACGCCAAGGTGACCGAGGTCGACGAGACCGCCAAGGACGCCGAGGAATTCTCGCCACCTTGCTCGCGAGCGCATGCATGTGCCCGCGATGGGGTAAAGTTATACACCGGTTATCCGGTTGCTTCGTACGGTGCCAGCCAATGCATAGCATGCGGGCACCGTACGTTTATCTAGAACCACTATTGGTCCGTAAGAGAAATGGAGATGCGTATGATCGCTAAGTTCGATTCCGCCCTCGTGCCATACGTTATCGAGCAGACGCCGCGCGGCGAGCGCAGCTACGATATCTATTCGCGCCTGCTCAACGCCCGCATTATCTTCTTGGCTTCGGCGCACGCTGGTTGTTGGGCGCGGAATAAAGATCCGACTTCTTAGGCGTCAAGGTCGG
>USJQ01000243.1 GCA_900554985.1 uncultured Collinsella sp.
TGCCGACGGGCGAACCATCGTTGTTGATGACAACGCAGGCGTTCTCATCAAAGCGAATGTAGGAGCCATCCTTGCGGCGGATCTCCTTAACGGTGCGAACGACGACGCAACGGACAACGTCCTTCTTCTTGACGTTGGCGCCAGGGGTAGCCTCCTGGACAGCACCGATGAACACATCGCCGATGCCTGCATAACGACGCTTGGAACCGCCAAGCACCTTGATGCAGCGAATCTTGCGAGCGCCGGAGTTGTCGGCGACGTTCAGCATGGTTTGCATCTGAATCATGGTAGATGTTCCTCCGAACTAAGAACCGAAGAGAGGTGCGCTGCCTTTATACGGCCTGTGGTATGCAAGCCAGGCATACGCACATCTTCGGAAACGTACAAGTCGTAAGAGCGACTGCTTATTTAGCGCGCTCGACGACCTCGATGAGGCGCCAACGCTTCATCTTGGACATAGGACGGGTCTCCATAACGCGGACGGTGTCGCCCACGCCAGCCGTGCACTCCTCGTCGTGAGCGTGCAGCTTCTTGGAGCTGGTCATCATCTTGCCGTACTTGGGGTGACGCTTGCGCTCGGTGATGGTGACAACAATGGTCTTGGCACCGGAGACGGAGGTAACGACACCCGTACGGACCTTACGCGAGTTACGCGAATCAGTCATGTTCTCTCCTTAGGTCCTACTCGGCGACAGCGGACTTCTCCGCTGCGATCTCGCGGGCGCGCTGCTCCGTGAGGACGCGAGCGATGTCCTTCTTCACGGTGTTGACGCGAGCGGTGTTGTCCAGCTGGCTGGTAGCCATCTGGAAACGAAGGTTAAAGAGCTCGGCGCGCATTTCCTTCAGCTTCTCAACGAGCTGAGCGTCCGAGAGCTCACGAATCTCTGCGGGCTTCATTAGTTCTCCTCCTTGGCGGCGGCGGCGTCCTCAGCAGCCCACTTGGCCTCGAGAGCGGCCTCCTCAGCCATCTCCTTCTCGATGCGCTGCTCAGCGTTCTTGGCAGCAACAATCTTGGTCTTGATGGGGAGCTTGTGCTGCGCAAGACGCAGAGCCTCGCGAGCGACCTCCTCGGGAACACCCTTGACCTCGAACATGATGCGGCCGGGCTTGACGACGGCCACCCACTCCTCGGGGTTACCCTTACCAGAACCCATGCGAGTCTCGGCAGGCTTCTTGGTGATGGGCTTATCGGGGAAGATCGTGATGTAGACACGACCGCCACGCTTCATGTAGCGGGTCATGGCAATACGAGCGGCCTCGATCTGACGGTTGGTGATCCAATGGGCCTCGAGAGCCTGGATACCAAACTCGCCGAAATGCAGCTCGGTATTACCCTTGGCCTGGCCCTTCATGGAGCCACGCTGCACCTTGCGGTGAAGAATACGCTTAGGGGCAAGCACTACTGACCCCTCCTCTCGGAGTTACGACGACGAGGACGGGAAGAGCCCTCGAGTGCAGGGTTGGGAACAGGCTGGCCCGGGAGCTTCTCGCCCAGGTAAATCCAGACCTTCACGCCGCAAGCGCCCATGGTGGTGCTGGCGACAGCCGTGCCGTAGTCGATCTTGGCACGGAGGGTGTGCAGAGGCACGCGACCCTCGCGGTACCACTCACGACGGCCCATCTCGGCACCGCCGAGACGACCGGAGCACTGGATACGGATGCCCTTAGCGCCGGCCTTGCGGGCGGACTGGACAGCCTTGCGCATAGCGCGACGGAAGGCAACGCGGCCCTCGAGCTGCTCGGCGATAGACTGAGCAACGAGGTTGGCGTCGAGCTCGGGGCGCTTGATCTCGACAACGTCGACGGAGAGCTGGCCCTTGGAGACGCCAGCGACCTTCTCGAGCTCGGTGCGGAGGGTATCGATCTCGGCACCCTTCTTACCGATGACAACGCCGGGGCGAGCGGTGAGGATAATGACCTTCACCTTGTCGCCAGCGCGCTCGATCTCGACGCGGGAGACAGCTGCGCGGGAAAGACGCTTCTCGAGGTACTTGCGGATCTCGAGATCGTTACCGAGGGTCTTAGCGTAATCCTTCTCTGCAAACCAGCGGGAGCGCCAGTTCTCGGTGATGCCAAGACGGAAGCCGGTGGGGTAGACTTTCTGACCCATACAGCTTTACGCCTCCTGTAGAGGAGCAACGACGACGGTGATGTGGGAAGTACGCTTCAGAATGCGACAAGCGGTACTCTTGGCGCGGGGACGGATGCGCTTAAGCGTCGGACCCTCGTCAACATAGGCAGCGGCGACAACCAGGTTGTCGGCACGCAGACCGTTGTTGTTCTCGGCGTTCGCAACGGCGGAACGGAGAACCTTCTCGACATCCACGGCGACGGCGCGGTCGCAGAAGTGGAGGATGTCGAAGGCCTGAGCGACAGGCTTGCGGCGGATCAGATCGACCACCAGGCGGGCCTTGCTGGGGGAAACACGCACGTACTTAGCGACGGCGCGAACCTCGGTGGCCTCAGTTTCAATAGACTTAGTTGCCATTTACGGTTAACCCCCTATTTGGCCTTGTGGCCACGG
>USJQ01000244.1 GCA_900554985.1 uncultured Collinsella sp.
ACCTTACCAGGTTCATATGGGACATGACGAGCTGCTCGCGCGCGTCCGGATCACCGGTTTCTTTGTAGCGACGAAACAGCTCGCGGGTTTTCTCCTTGTCCCAAGCGGTCTTGCCGCTCCGGGAACGTTCGGTCATATTAGATATCCGCCTTGAGGTCGAGGGAAAGCGTCAGGGGCGCCGCAGTCTTTTCGTAGGAATCGCACACGCTCGCCAAAATGAGCTCGGCATACACAGCGGCCTGGTCATCCTCGTCGACGGTGGCCTGGTCGCCAAAGGTAAAGGTCATGCCAACGTGAGATTCGTCGACATCGAATTTGATCGAGATGTCATCGGAATCAACAGCCGTGCAGCCGAAAATAAATGCTTCCTCGGCAGCCATACGAATGTCCTCGATGCGATCGACGGACATGGAGCAGAGCGCACCGACATTTGCCGCCGTCATGCGCACAAGGCGCGCCAGACGCGGGTCGCCGGCAACGGTCAGCGTAATGGGGCAAGTTGCTTCGCTACTCATCGCAGGACTCCTCAGAGGTCTCGGCGGGCGTGTAGGTGTAATACTGGGCTGCTTTAGCAGCAGGCTTCTGTGCATCATTGTCACCAGCAGCGACATCGTCCCCGGCTTCGCCAATCAGGACACGCTCGGTCGGCTGCTCGGCTTCTTCGGCAGCGGAAAGCTTGCACTCAGCGTCGGCCGCGGGAGCCTTCACCTTGTTAAAGAGTTTCTGCACGGCACCTGCCGCAGAATCAGTCACGCTCGACACAGCATTGCTGGCCTCGGCCATGCTACCGGTGACCTCAGAAATGTCGCGAACCACGGCTTCGACCTCTACGAGATTGGAGGTAAGGGCATCAACTGCCGTCTTGCTCGACTTAAGCAGCGGCTCCATCTGGGCAAGCGCCGGCGTAAGCTCATCGACAGCGCCATCGAGCTTTGCCACCACAGGCTGAGCCTCGGCGATGGTGTTGTTGAGGTCGTTAACGGTCTTATCGAGCGAGTCGACAACGGTGCGGGTCTTGCGCAGGGTAAGCGCGAGCTCAACGATGGCCCACACGCCGGCAACAGCGAGCAGCAGCAGGGCGATTTGAATGGGACTCATACAAGCCTCCCAAAGGAATCGATATACAGACGGTTTCCATGGTACCCCAAAGGGGACCGAACATGCCATGAGCAGCAACGTGGGACAAAATTATCAGCAGCTACTTCGGTGCATTCCCGCTGCGGTCGCGTTCACTTTGCTCTACGCGCCATTCTTCCCAACCGCGGCCGGCAGGCTGCCAAAATGCACCGCGTTCCAAGCCTTCGGGCAAATAGCGCTGATCGACCCAGCCTTCGGGATAATCGTGCGGATACTTATACACACCGTATTCATCGCTGCCCGGGCGATGGCGATCGCGCAGGTAGCTGGGCACCTCGCGAAGACCACTGCTGTGGATATCGGCTAGCGCCGCATCGATCGAGGCCTCGCACGCATTGGACTTGGGCGCCAAGCACACATAGAGCGCAGCTTGTGCAAGGTTAATGCGACATTCAGGATAGCCAATAACTTCAGCAGATTTAAAGGCAGCATGCGCCACCAAAAGCGCCTGCGGGTCGGCGTTGCCAACATCCTCAGAAGCGTGAATCATAATGCGGCGAGCGATAAACTTAGGATCCTCCCCAGCATCGATCATGCGCGCGAGCCAATAGATCGTGGCATCGGGGTCGCTACCGCGCATAGACTTAATAAACGCACTGATGATGTCGTAGTGCATGTCGCCGTTTTTGTCATACGTAAAGCCGCGACGCGGGTTGGCGATCTTCACGTCATCCACGGTGATGGGATAGCGCTCCCCCGCCGCAGGCGCTGGCGTTCCCTCGGTATCGGGACGCGTGACGGCAATCTCGCTCGCAAGCTCAAGCGTCGTGAGCGCCGAGCGAGCGTCACCCGCTGCCAGCGTGCAAATGGTCTTGACCGTATCCTCATCGGCCGAGAACTTACCGTTCAAACCCTGCGGTGCCTCAAGCGCACGTTCAATAAGCGTGGCGATATCCTCATCCTTCAGATGCTCAAGCTCCACGACGCGACCACGTGAGAGCAGTGCCGAGTTGACCTCGAAGTACGGGTTCTCTGTCGTAGCGCCAATCATAATGACGGTACGGTTCTCAACTGCATGCAGCAAGGCATCCTGCTGCGACTTAGAGAAGCGGTGAATCTCATCGATGAATAGAATGGTGCGGCGGTCGTACGTATTCAGGCGCGTCTTGGCCTCATCAATTACACGACGCAGGTCCTTCACGGTACCCGTGACGGCGCTGACCTCGACAAACTCGCTCTTGGTATGGTTGGCGATAATGTGGGCCAGCGTCGTCTTGCCCGTACCGGCAGGCCCGTACAGAATCACGCTCGAAAGCACGTCGTGCTCGATCGCGGCACGCAGCCATTAACCCTTACCGACGGCCTTTTGCTGGCCCACGTACTCGTCGCGCGAATTGGGGCGCATGCGCACCGCAAGTGGCGCATTCTGAAAGGAACGCTCGCG
>USJQ01000245.1 GCA_900554985.1 uncultured Collinsella sp.
TGGGATGTTTCTTCGGGTCGAGTGCTCGTAGGCGGTGTGGACGTTCGCGACATGGACCCGCACGAGCTTATGGACCAGGTTGCCTTCGTGTTCCAGACCAACCAGCTGTTCCGGCAAACACTTGCCGATAACGTGCGTGCCTCCAAGCCCACGGCCACTGACGACGAAGTGCGTGCGGCCCTCTCCGCAGCTCAGTGCGACGACATTGTGGCCAAGCTCCCGCAGGGTATTAACACCATGCTCGGTGCTGGAGGGGCATATCTTTCGGGCGGCGAGGTGCAGCGCGTAGCACTCGCCCGCGCGATCCTTAAAGACGCGCCTATCGTGGTGCTCGATGAGGCCACGGCGTTTGCCGACCCCGAGAACGAGGCGCTCATCCAGCGTGCCTTTAGCAAGCTGGCGGCGGGTCGCACAGTCATTATGATCGCGCACCGGCTTTCGACCGTGGTGGGGGCCGACAAGATCGTGGTGCTCAACCAAGGTAGCGTGCAGGAGACTGGCACCCATGCCGAGCTGCTGTCCCAAAACGGTCTATACGCCAAGATGTGGGCCGAATACGAACAGGCCGCGAGCTGGAAGATCACTGCTGCCGCGGATGCCGCCGTCACGAAGGGAGGCGAGGCCTAAATGTTCGCCTCATTCCAAAAGAAGTACTTCCTATCCGATAAAGGCGTCGCCGGCGTAAAACGCGGCATTTTCTGGACCGCGCTCACCAATCTCATTACCATGGCCGGCATGGGCTTATTGTTCCTGGTCATGGCCGGTTTTGTCGAACATCTCGCCACCGGTGCCGACCTGCCGGATGTCCTGCCGATTGTGGGCGGCCTCCTGGTCTTTTTCGTGTTGCTCTTTGCCTCTAACTGGCAGCAGTATTACTACACCTACTGCATCTTTTACGAGGAGTGCGGCAAGCAGCGTATGGAGATTGCCGAGCGCTTGCGCAAACTGCCGCTGTCGTTTTTTGGTCGTCGTGATCTGGCCGATTTAACCGAGACCATCATGGGTGACGTCCAGGCCATGGAGCACGCCTACAGCCACGTGCTGGGAGAGCTTTGGGGTGCCATCATCGCAAGCGTCATTGTGTTCGTGGCGTCGCTGTTCTTTTGCTGGCAGCTGGCGATTGCGGCGTTTTGGAGCGTTCCCGTGGCCTTTGCCGTGCTGTATCTGACGCGCGGCCCCATGATCCCGGTGTTCGACCATGTGCGTGCCGAGAAGGGCAAGGTTACCGAGGCGATCCAGGAGACGCTCGACTGCGTGCGCGAGATCCGCGCCACCAACCAGGAGGCTCATTATCTTGAGGGGCTCAACGCCGTGATCGATGCCGAGGAGCGCGAGACCACCAAAGGCGAGCTCGCCAATGGGCTTTTGGTCAACTCCGCCTTTGCCATCCTGCGCCTGGGGATTGCCACCACGTTGGTCACGGGCGCTGCGATGGTCGCCTCCGGCCAGGTCGACTTTTTGATGATGTTTGCCTTCCTGCTTATGGTGAGCCGCATCTATGCGCCCTTTGATCAGGCGCTGATGCTGATGTCCGAGCTGTTTGCCGCCGAGTCGTCGGCCAAGCGCATGCGTTCCATCATGGAAGAGCACGTGGCGCGGGGCAGCGAGCAGTTTGAGCCCGTAGGCCACGATGTGGTGTTCGATCACGTGGCATTTGGCTATGGTGCGGGCGAGGACGGCCGCGCCGGCGAGAAAGTTCTTACCGATGTGAGCTTTACCGCCAAGGAAGGCGAGGTCACGGCACTGGTCGGTCCTTCGGGCTCCGGTAAGTCCACGGTGAGCCGCCTGGCCGCGCGCTTTTGGGACGCCACCGAAGGCACGGTCACCGTGGGTGGCGTGGATGTTGCGAGCGTGGACCCCGAGGTGCTGCTGCGCGACTACGCCATTGTGTTTCAAGACGTGCTGCTCTTTGACGACACGGTTATGGGAAACATCCGCCTCGGGCGTCGCGAGGCATCCGATGAGGAAGTGCTTGCTGCCGCGCGTGCCGCCAACTGCGACGAGTTTGTGAGCCGCATGCCGCAGGGCTATGACACTATGATTGGCGAGAACGGCTCCAAGCTGTCCGGCGGCGAGCGCCAGCGCATCTCTATCGCCCGTGCGCTGCTCAAAGACGCGCCTATCGTGCTGTTGGACGAGGCGACGGCGAGCTTGGATGTGGAGAACGAGACCGTGGTTCAGCAGGCGCTCTCCCGTCTGCTTGCAGGTAAGACGGTTATCGTTATTGCCCACCGTATGCGTACGGTGGAAAATGCCGACAAAATCGTTGTACTCAAGGATGGTGTGGTTGCCGAGCAGGGCACTCCGGCGCAGCTCAAGGCGGCAGGTGGAGAATTCGCCCGCATGGTGGCGCTGCAAAAGGAAGCAGCTACCTGGCAGTTGTAAGAAGGGGCAAAGGGACAGTCCCTTTCTCACATTGACAATCGGTTACTCCGCATCGTTAATTTTCAAAAGGTTAGCCATGGCTGACCTAGATAGTTAGATAAAATTGAGATATTTCAAAAGC
>USJQ01000246.1 GCA_900554985.1 uncultured Collinsella sp.
TTCTGTATAGGGTTTACAAGATGTGTTTTCAGCTTTATGCAATCGCCCTTGCGGAGCGTCTCTCCGGAAAGCACCATCAAGAAGGGTGCCTTTGCGGGCAACACGTCGGTTGACACGCTGGTACTCATGCCGTGGTTTGACGATAAGGTGACGCTCGAGGACGGCAGTCTTGAGGGCGGTTCCGTGCGGACCATCGTGTGCGCAACCGACGAGCAGGTCGCGTATGTCGAGCAGCATAAGGCTGCTGCCGGTGCACCCGATGCGCGCGTGATCAAGATGAGCCTGTCTCAAGATGGGTACTTGTATTACGCCAACGCCGACAAGACGATTTTGCTGTCCGCTGCAGGCGATGAGGATGGCAACCTGTCCGCGACCTTTGACGGCACCTTGCTTACGGATGGCGGCAAGCAGCTCCAAGTAGATTCCATCGCACCGTATGCTTTCTCGGGCGATGCGGAGCTCAGGTTTGTCAATCTGGGCGAGAAGACGAGTGCCATCGGCCGTAACGCGTTTGAGAACTGCCAAAACCTTCAAGGTGTGTTTATCGGCACGCCTGATAGCATCGAGGTGGGGGCGGATGCCTTTAAGGGCTGCGCGGGCCTGGGCTTTGTGGCGTCGCGTGCTAAAAAGGCTGTCTTTGCCACGACCGAGAATCCCAATCCGGCCGGCTGCACCTGGTATGCGCCCGATGGCGAGCTGCAGGGCTACGACAGCCGCTTTGTCACTGTCGACGGCATTTACGATTTTGCTTGCGATGCCCAAAGCGACGACGCGCCCCTTCTCTACGGCTATTACGATGGCGACGAGGAAGGCAAGCCAAGCATCCTGCTCGGTGCGCCCTCGATGCTCAACGGTACGATTGAGCTGCTGCCGAGTACGATTGAGATCTTTGGCGGCTATTCCTTGTCTGGCGCCAAGGACCTGCCTGGTGCCTTTGAGGGGACCGGAGGCGCGTGGGATGTCGATTGGGCTTCGGCTCCCAAGCTGGCATATATCGATCGCTATGCCTTCAGGAATTCCGGCATCGCCGGCGACCTGAACATCGATCTTCCCGATAACGATATCTACGTCGGTGTGTCGGCGTTCGACAGCTGTGCAAATCTTACGTCCGTATCTGTACACGCAGCAACGATCGAAATCAACGATCAGGCATTCACGAATTGTCTGAGGCTCACGAGCGCATCGTTTGTGGCGGACACCAAGGGCGACTACGACGCAGCTACGGGTGCGGGCTCTCGGAACTATCTGGCATCATCGGTGTTTGGCAACGATGCCAACTTTACGAACTTGACCGTCGGCGCCGGGATTGCGACGCTGGGTTATCCGTCGCCGGGTGTGGGTTTCTTCTTGGACGGCGCAACCGATACCGAAGAGGAGGCCGGGCGCATTCGTCTGTCGGTGCCCCATGGCATGGAGCAGGACTATCTTAATTCGTGGGTTTACGGATTCGTCGGCTTCGACGACTACGACGCGTATTACGGTGTCGTGGAGTTCGGCATGCTTTCCGATTGGTTCATGGGGGAGGGTCCGGAGCCGACGGCCGAAGCGGTTAGGGCGCAGATGGCCAAGAATCTTTTGGAGCCCGAGAATCGCCTGCGAACCATGATGGGATTGCCGCTGGTCGAGGCCTCTACGGTAATACAGGCGGGTGGCGATGCGGCCGAGAGCCATGAATGGAAGATCGAGGACAACGGTGACGGTACTGCCACGCTGGTCTCGGCGCCGTCCGATATCGAGCAGGCCGATCTGGCGAGCGTGTTGACGGGGCCAACCGTGATCGCCTCGAATGCCTTCTCGCACTGCTCGAACCTCACCGAGATTGAGCTGTGCGATAAGGTGGTCGGCATCCAGAGCGGTGCGTTTGCGGGCTGTGACGGCGTGACGGTGACGCTGCCTTCTGGCTGTCTGCTGCCGGAATTGCTGGGCGGGATGGAGAACATGCCGTTCTCGTTTGGCGGCAACGTAGTCCTCGATGTTACCGCTGCCGATCGCGAATCGCTGCTCAAGACATGGCCTCGTCAGATGGTGGGGGTTGCCACAGACGACGAGGAAGCCGACTACGTCGTGAGCAAGTGGTTCGGCAACGTCAATATGGATACGTTTGAGTCGCCGACGTTCGATGTGCTCAATAGGGCTGTAAATGAGCCCATCATGGAGTGCGAAAACCGTTTGCGCTCCATGATGGGATTGGAGACTGTAAGAGATATCAGCGAGCTTGCTGCCGCCATTGATATCAATAAGTATCCGGATTATTGGATTGCCGGCTAGGCGGGTTATAAAGTGAGGCAGCCCCAGTCGATGGGGCTGCTGTCGTTTTGTTCGAGCAATTCGTTGGCAGCGGAGAAGGGTCGCGACCCCATAAAAGCGGGGAGCTCTGCCGTGGCACGGTTTGCCGAAAGCGGCGAGGGGTGCGTAGAGGCCAGGCAGAACTTGCCGCTTGCTTTGTCTGCGCCGGTCGCGGCGAACTTGTCCTCGACCATCTGCTGGGCAAAGCGGCCC
>USJQ01000247.1 GCA_900554985.1 uncultured Collinsella sp.
GCAAGTGCCCCCGCGGCAACGCCGGCCATGCCTGGCAGCGCCAGCGCCAGTGCGGCAATAACACCCGGTAGCGACCCAGACCACACGAGCGATCCCAAAGTCGCCGTCACGCGAGCGCCCGACGCCAGCAGCGCGGCCGAAACCACGACCGCAGCCCAAACCACGCCACAGACGACCGCCGCGCCGACCATCAGCGCGCGACGAACCGCGCGGCCGGACGCATCCATGGGGCACGGCGTGAGCGGCTCGCCGCGGAGCGAACGACCGACATTTTGCGCATAGTGGTCACAAAACGCCGAGAGCGCCGCCTCGACCGCCGCCGGCTCGGGACGATCTTTTTGATGGCTGGACAGACAGGCCATCACCACGTCGAACAGCTGGGCATCGACAAACGCCAGCGCATCGCGTAGCTCCTCGGAATCCGGCTCAAGCCCCAGCTGCTGGGCCTGCTCGGCCGCGGCGAGCGCCACATCGGGCTCGCGATGAAGCAGCTGCGTCAAATCACAACCGGGCGCATGGGCACCAATGGGATAGTCGGGCCGCGTGTCCATCTTGAGACGGTAGGGGCTCGCGATGTCGCGCGTCTTTTTGCGCGAACCCGAGGTGCCCGAAGTGCTCGGCGCGGCTTCGTATGGCGCGATGCCGGCAATGAGCTCGTAAACCGTGCTTGCCGCGGCATAGACGTCAATCGCCGGCGACATACGCAAAGCGCGCAGGTCGGGAATATCGTCGGTGAGCATCTCGGGCGGGGCATAGGCAACCGTCGCGCGACGCAGCGTGGCATAACGCTCCGTAAACGACGCCTTGCCGCCGGTACCGGCCACGGCCGACGCAGGCTCAAGCGCCAGCGACGAGCCAAAGTCGATCAGGCACAGGTCAAAGGTGCCCTCGGCAAGCTGCCGGTCAAGCGGTAGACGCGCCGTACGCACCATAATATTAGCGGGCGAGATATCGCGATGGACAAAGCCCTCGCCCACCAGGCTCATACGGCAGAGCAGATCGAACAGGTCGCGACCCAGACGCGCCGCCACAAGCGGCGACAGGCGTCCGGCATCGTCCACGGCAAGTCGCGAACGCAAGCGGGCAAGCGTCTCGCCCTCGACCCATTCCATGACAATTGCAGGCACACCGTCGACCTCGCCCCAGCCATAGAGGCGGGGAAAGCCCTTAAGGCCCGAAAGGGCGCGATGGCATTCGTATTCCTCGCGAAACGCCGCCTTGAACTTGGCGACCAGCGCCTCGTGAGCGGCATCGTCGTCAAACTCATCGCGCGTCGGCAAGATGAGCTGCTTGAGCGCCACGGCCTCGCCTTGGGCGTTGACGGCACGCGTCACGCGGCCGATACCGCCACGGCGCATGGCGGCATCGTCGGCAAACAGCATCGTAAAACGACGCAGATAGGCAGGCAGTTCGTCCTGACCGAGCGCAATGGCCGGCTCAAACCCGTCGACACGCGCCAGGCGCAGGCCGACCATGGGATCGCGACCGAGCGATTGTGGTGTGGTGGATGCAAGATCGGTCATCATAGGGCAAGCGCCGCCATGTTATTGTTGAAGTTACCGAGCGCAACGTCATCATCGCCGTAATGGCCGACCCATTGACATAGGTTGGTGTAACAGCCCCACAGATTGGCATACTGCTGATACCACTTTGACCGGGGCGAGAATGTCTGACGACCGAACTCGGCTCGAATGACAAACATCTCCCCGACCAGGCTGTCGCACGGCCTGGGATCTCCCGTAGAGTTATAGGTCGAAACCACGTCATTGGCACGAGAAACATAGCCGTCGAGCATGTTGTACTTGGTCACAAGCCAACGGTGAATGCTCTCTTCCTCAGCAGCGGAAAGGCCACCGGAGTTTGCATCGTTGTCAGTGTTTCCGCCCGTCGAGCCGCCGTTTCCAGACCCTCCGGCAGAGGAACCCGACCCAGAGCCGCCGCCCGAACTCGACGAATCCGAGCCGGAGCCAGAAGTATCCGAGCTACCGGGCTTTCCGGACTGCTGGGCGTCCTGCTCCTTCTGCTGCTCGACCTTATTCACCGTTGCCGCCACGCTATTGTTGGACAACCGATCGATGATCTTGGTGTTGGTGAGCACGATGGTTTTGCCATTGGCAAGCGTGACTTCGTTGTCCGGGGCCTCGGCGCCGTCCGCATCGTCGGTGCCAAACACAATATGCGCGACCACACTTGCCCAAGCATATCCAGTCGTGGTGCCCAGATCACTTTTGACCTCATGCCCCACGCGCGGTTCGCGTGCGGCATGTGCCTGCATCATGGACGGCACGGTCATGCCATAGGCAGAGACGCCAGCTATGACCAGCACCACCGAGCAAGACAGCAGTGCGTACGCCCGCGGCGCCAAGCCCAGTCGGCGTCGCATGCGCACCGCGGCGCCGCGCTTTGTCTGAGTGCCACCGGGCCGCATGCGTTCTCCTCCAACAAAAACACGCCGCTCGGGAGCGGCGCATTCATTCGAATCCATATTTGAGTGTATCA
>USJQ01000248.1 GCA_900554985.1 uncultured Collinsella sp.
AGGTGACCACAATGCCGCTGGGAAAATGCGTCACGCGCACGGCGGAGTCAGTGGTGTTGACGCCCTGCCCGCCCGGGCCGCTCGCGTGGTACACGTCCACGCGGATGGCATCGGGACTGATCTCGATGTCGATATCATCGGGTAGCACGGGGATGACCTCGACGCCGGCAAACGTGGTCTGGCGGCGCTTCTTGTCGTCGGTGGGGCTAATGCGAACCAAGCGGTGGACGCCGGCCTCGGCGCGCAGCATGCCAAATGCGTCCTTGCCCTCGACGGTAAAGGTCGCGCGGTCGATGCCGATGACCTCGGCCGCGGGACAGTCGTTGATGGTGACCTTCCAGCCGCGACGCTGGCAGTACTTCATGTACATCTTAAAGAGCATGAAGGTCCAGTCCTGGGCCTCCAGACCACCCTGTCCGGGCTTGATGGTCACAATGGCATCGCCGTGATCGAACTCACCGGTAAACCAGCTCGAAAGCTCAAGCTCATCGATGGCACGGGCCAGGCGCTCAGCCGTGGCTGTAGCCTCCTCGCGAAGGGCGGCGGCATCGGGGTCATCCCCCATCTCCTCGGCAAGCTCCAGCGCGGCGCGGGCATCGGAAAGCTCGCCGCGCGCGTTGTCCACGGCAGCGATATCTTCCTTGGTGCGCGCGATTTCCTCCATGGTGGCACGGGCGGCGTCGGCGTCATCCCAAAAGCCGGGGGCCACGCTTTTGGCCTCGAGCTCGGTCACGCGCGTGCGCTTTTCGTCCAAGTGGAGATACGACTCGACCTCGCCGAGCCGGTCCGCAAACGCGTCCAGCTCGGCGGGCGTTACCTCTAAAGCCTCAGCCATTAACGATTCCTGCCGTGGCAGTACTTAAACTTCTTGCCGCTACCGCAGGGGCACGGGTCGTTGCGGCCCACGTTGACGTACGGATCGTCGCTCTCGGACTTGCGATAGGTGGTCACCTTGCCACCGTTGTTGACGGCAGCCGGACCACCCTGGACAGCCGTGCGGGCCTGCACCTGCGCCTGCTTGCGCAGCACCGAGTCGCCGTTGTCACCATCGACCTCGGCAGGGCCGGAGAAGTGCGCACCCTCGAGCGCGGGCTCCTCCTTGTGCTCCACGGCACGCGGGGCAGCCTTGATCTCGATGCGCAGAACCGTGCGCAGGTAATCCTCGTACATGGTGTCGACGAGGATCTGGAACGCGCCGTAGGCCTCGGTCTTGTACTCGACCAGCGGGTCGCGCTGGCCAAAGCCGCGCAGGCCGATGCCGGTCTTGAGGTAATCCATCTCCTGCAGGTAGTTCATCCAGCGGGTATCGATGACGCGCAGCATGACCTGGGTGTTGAGCTCGCGCATCAGGTCCTCGCCCAAGCGCTCGGCCTTCATGTTGTAGCACTTCTCTACGTAAGCCAGGACATCGGCAGCCAGAGCCTCATAATCCTCGTCGGGGAACTTCGGCGTATCGATGTGGCCGGTGAGCTCCACAACCCACTTGCGCAGGCCCTCCAGGTCGCGCTCGCCATCGTGACTGTCCTTGGTGCAGAACTCCTGAACGCAGCGGTACACAGTGTCGTGCATGACCTCGGTGATGTGGTCGGTCAGGTCCTTGCCGTCCAGAATCTTATTGCGCTCAGCGTAGATGACCTGGCGCTGCTTGTTCATGACGTCATCGTACTCAAGGACGCTCTTGCGCATGGAGAAGTTGATGCTCTCGACCTTGTGCTGGGCGCTCTCGACGGCCTTGGAGATGATCTTGTGCTGGATGGGCATGTCGTCGCCCATGTCGGCCGTAACCATCATCTTGGAGACGCGGTCCATCTTGTCGCCGCCGAACAGGCGCATGAGGTCGTCCTCGAGCGACAGGTAGAACTGGGTCTCGCCCGGATCGCCCTGACGGCCGGAGCGGCCGCGCAGCTGGTTGTCGATACGACGGGACTCATGGCGCTCGGTGCCGATAACGGTCAGGCCGCCGGCGGCAAGCACGCGCTCGCGCTCGGCCTTGCAGGTCTCCTTGGCCTCGGCGTTAAACTGCTCAAGCTGCTCGGGCGTCACGTCCTCCATGGTCAGGCCCTCGTACTCAAGGCGCTCGCGCACCAGCTCGTCGGGGTTGCCGCCCAACAGGATGTCGGTACCACGACCGGCCATGTTGGTAGCGATGGTCACGGCGCCGTAGCGTCCGGCCTGGGCAACGATATGAGCCTCGCGCTCATGGTGCTTGGCGTTGAGGACCTCGTGCGCGATGCCGCGCTTGGTAAGGGCGGCCGACAGCTTCTCGGAGCTCTCGATGGAGACGGTGCCCACCAGGACCGGCTGGCCCTTGGCGTGACGTCGCTCGACGTCGTCGGCGACGGCGTTGTACTTGGCCTGAATGGTACGGTACACCAGGTCCTCGTGGTCAACACGCTGAACGGGTTTGTTGGAGGGGATGACCTCGACGGGCAGCTTGTAGATCTCGCGGAACTCGGCATCCTCGGTGAGTGCCGTACCGGTCATGCCGG
>USJQ01000249.1 GCA_900554985.1 uncultured Collinsella sp.
ACTACGACCAATATCGAGGTCATCGATACGCACGGAACCTTTGTCGGCGGCGTCATCGCGCCGGGTCTGGCACTTGGCGCCCGCTCGCTTTCGGCCGCTGCGGCGCGCCTGCCGCAGGTTGAGCCCTCGGCGCCGACACACGTCATCGGCCGCAACACGCGTGAGGCTATGCGCTCGGGCGTGGTTTTGGGCGAGGTGGCCCGCATCGACGGCATGCTCGACATGGTGCTTGCCGAGATGCGCGCGACCAAGGCCGCGGGGGAGGGCGACGTGCCCATAGTCATTACCGGCGACGATGCCGAGGCGCTTGCGTCGCTGGTCGGTCATAGTCTGACGGTCGACGACGCGCTGACGTTGCGAGGACTGGCCGAGCTCTACCGCATCAACCAAAAGCCCCGCCGCGTGTAAAAGTGAGGGCGCCGGTGGGACAAACGCCTCCACCTTTCACCTGCTACAATGGGTCAAACTATTGCGATTACGGAGGTGTCTGCCATGTCGGACGATCTTCATCAAACTTCGTCAGGCAAGCGCCTGGACGTCATTAGCTGGGACGAGTTCTTTATGAGCGTGGCCATCGCCGCGCAGCGCCGCAGCAAGGACCCCAACACGCAGGTGGGTGCGTGCATCGCCAACACCAACCACCGCATCCTTTCGGTGGGCTACAACGGTACACCCTCGGCGCTCAACGACGACTTTTTCCCGTGGGGTACGAGCGACGACCCGCTGCAGGACAAGCACAACTACGTGGTCCATGCCGAGGCGAACGCCGTGCTCAACTACCGTGGCTCGCTCAAGGACCTCGAGGGTTCCACGGTCTACGTCACACTGTTCCCGTGCCACGACTGCGCCAAGATTTTGGCGCAGGTGGGCGTGGGCGAGGTCGTCTACCTGGACAACAAGTACGCCGACACCGATGATGGGCGCATCAGCCGCCGCATCCTCGACTCCTGTGGCATCAGCTACCGCCAGGTTATCGTCGATGTTCACATCGGCACCGAGGGGCGGGCTCAGCAGTAGCGCGTGGCAACGCCAGCTGGCAACAAAAGGCAGCCAAAAGAGCCCCGTCCCAAATTGACTACTCGTGAAAGTCGCGTCTGCGCGCATGGACGGCTCGTGAGCGGGTACACGGCTGTAGTAACATAGCTCTGTCCGCGGGCGCGCCCGCGTTATTGTGAGAAAGGAGCCCCTGTGGCTGTTAACGAAGAGCTGCTTAAGAAGGTTCTTGAAGAGATTCGCCCCAACCTACAGGCCGACGGCGGCGACATGGAGTATATAGGCGTTGATGACGAGGGCGTCGTCAAGCTGGAGCTTCAGGGCGCCTGTGCCGGTTGTCCCATGAGCGCCCTGACGCTTTCCATGGGCATCGAGCGTATCCTGAAGGAGCATGTGCCCGGCGTTACCCGTGTCGAGCAGGTCAATGCCTCCGGCGAGACCGACGACCTGTACGACGAGTACGCGCCGTTCTAAGATGCGAAAGCTGCGGACGGCATACTCCGCATAGACGTTACGCCCAAATATGCGGCTGCGAGCGCAAGGCCCGCGGCCGCATTTGTATGTAGGGAGCAGGGGGACCGATATGCTCAACGACCTCTACCATATGCTTGATCCCGTCGCCATCTCGGCGGGGCCCATCACCATCTACTGGTACGGCTTGGCCTATGTGGTCGGAGCTCTGCTCACGGCGGTCGTCATGTACCGCACGCAGCGCCGTTGGGGTTTTGACATTACGGTCGACGACCTGACGAGTGTCGTGGTCGGCGTGGTCTTTGGCCTCATTATCGGTGCGCGCCTGTTCTACGTCATCTTTTACGGCGACGGCTACTACTGGGCGCATCCGCTCGAGATCTTTGCCACCAATGAAGGCGGCATGAGCTTCCATGGCGGCCTGGTGGGCGGCATCATCGGCGGCGTGCTCGTATGCCGCATGTATAAGCTCGACGCATGGACTTTGGCGGACCTTGCCGTCATAGGCGCGCCGCTGGCGCTGTGCCTGGGACGTTGCGCCAACTTCGTGAACGGAGAGCTGTGGGGCAAGCCGACCGATCTGCCATGGGGCGTGGTCTTTGGCGGGACTGCGGCGAGATGCGGCGTCGCCCCTCCCAGCTCTACGAGGCATTTCTTGAGGGCATCGTGCTCTTTTGCATTCTGCAGGTGCTCAGCCGCAAAAAGCCGCTACTGCCCCAAGGCACGTTTATGGGCGTCTTTGTGATGGGTTACGGCATCGTTCGCTTTTTGATTGAGTTTGTGCGTGTGCCCGATGCGCAGCTGGGCTATCTGCTGGGCGGCGTCATCACCATGGGTCAGCTGCTGAGCCTGCCGCTCGTAATCGCGGGCCTGGCGCTCATCATCTTCGCCCGACACCGCAATCGCCCCCAGCGCATCTACCTCGACGCCTAACCACCACAAAGGGGACAGGCACCTTTGTAGTGATTCGCTGGGCAACGATGACAGAACCGTAACGTTTCCCC
>USJQ01000250.1 GCA_900554985.1 uncultured Collinsella sp.
GGAGCCGGGCCTTAGTTGTTAGGATGACGGAACTCGATTACTCGACAGTAACGCTTTTCGCCAGGTTTCGGGGCTGGTCGACGTCGCAGCCGCGCAGGATGGCGACCTCGCGGGCGAGCAGCTGCAGTGGAACGCTCGCCGTAATGGGGCTGAACACGTCGCGGACTGCCGGCACGCGGATGATGCAGTCGGCGATCTTGTTGATCTCCTCGTCGCCCTCGGTGGCAACGACGATGACCTTGGCGCCGCGCGCCTTGCACTCCATAAGGTTCGACACGGTCTTGTCGTAGGTGGCACTCTTGGTGGCCACGGCGATGACAGGGAAGCCCGGGTCGATCAGGGCAATAGGACCGTGCATCATCTCACCGGCGGCATATGCCTCGGCGTGCAGGTAGCTGACCTCTTTGAGCTTAAGCGCGCCCTCGTAGGAAATGGCGGCACCCATGCCACGGCCCACGAACAGTGCGGACTGCGCGTCCTTGCACAGCAGGGCAGCTTCATGAACGGCCTCGGTCTGGGTATCCAAAATCCACTGGATCTGCTCGGCCGTATCGGAAAGCTCGCGGAACAGCATGCGCGCCTGCTTGGTGGTCAAGCGGTACTTGACCTGCGCCAGCAGCAGGGCCAAAAGCGTAAGGCTCACGACCTGGCCGATGAAGCTCTTGGTCGAGGCGACCGCGATCTCCTTGTTGGCCTTAGTGTAGATGACGCCGTCGCTCTCACGCGCCACGGGGCTGCCCACCACGTTGGTGATGCCGAAGACCTTGGCGCCCTTGATGCGCGCGTCGCGGATGGCGGCGAGAGTGTCGGCCGTCTCGCCCGACTGGGACACGGCCACGACGAGCGTCGTCGGCGTGATGATGGGGTTGCGATAGCGGAACTCGCTGGCCGCCTCCACCTCGGTGGGGATGCGAGCCCAGCCCTCAATGAGATTCTTGGCAATGAGGCCAGCGTGATAGCTGGTGCCGCAAGCGATCACGTAGACGCGGTCGATGTCGTTGAGTTCCTCGAGCGAAAGGCCCAGCTCGTCGATGTCGAGCTCGCCGGCCGGTGTCATACGACCAACCAGCGTGTCGCGCACGACGCGCGGCTGCTCGTGAATCTCCTTGAGCATAAAGTCGGGATAACCGCCCTTTTCTGCCATATCCAGGTCCCAGTCGATGTGGGTGACCTTGGGCTTGATAACGTTGCCGGCCTCGTCGGTGTACTCGACGCCTGCGGGCGCGAGCTTGGCAAACTGACCGTCCTCGAGCACCACGACATCGCGGGTGGCGTCGATGAGCGCGATGACATCGGAGGCGACATAGGCGCCGGTCTCGCCCACGCCGACCACGATCGGGGAATCCTTGCGGGCCACGGCGATCACGCCGGGCTCGTCAGCGCACACGGCGGCCAGGCCATAGGCACCGACCACGTGGGTGCAAGCCTCGCGCACGGAGGCCATCAGGTCGTGCGTCTCGGCATAAGCCTCTTCGATCAGATGCGCGAAGACCTCGGTATCGGTCTCGCTCTTAAAGTGGTGGCCGCGGCCCTCCAGCTCTTCGCGCAGCTCGGCGAAGTTCTCGATGATGCCGTTGTGGACGATGGCGATACGACCGTCACAGCTGGTGTGGGGGTGAGCGTTAACGACGGAGGGCTTGCCGTGGGTGGCCCAACGGGTGTGGCCGATACCGCAGGTAGCGTCGCTGTCAATGTTGGAAAGCTCGCTCTCCAAGCCCGCGACCTTGCCCACGCGGCGGATGACATCGAGGTGCGCCGCGGCGCCCTCGCCCACCTCGAGCGCGACGCCCGAGGAGTCATAGCCGCGATACTCCATACGCTTGAGGCCCGTGACCAGGATGTTCTTTGCAATATCAGAGCCGGTGTAGCCGACAATTCCGCACATAGGATAAATCCCTTCGTCCGCTTGACTGCAAAACGTCCACGCACAGGGGGCGCTGAGACGCATAACGTTCGAGTATTGTACTCACGCAAACGCAAGCTGATATACCAGAAGTGGTATCTCAACTTAGATACCACTCGATGCACACACGTCCAGCCGGTTCAAACCACCACAAAGGTACCTGCCCCCTTCGTGGTGGTCGCGCCGGCAACGGCGTTTCCCCAGATAAACCTGCCAAAATAAACCTGTCCCTTTTTGGTAGGTTTGGGATGCTACAATCTGGCTTGTACTTGAAACGCATCAAAGGGGCCGCTATGGCAAAGGTAAAAATCAGCGACGTCGCGCGCGAGGCCGGGGTTTCGTTGGGCACGGTCTCCAACGCGCTCAACCACCCCGAAAAGCTACGCCCCGAGACCCTCAAGCTCATCAACGAGACCATCAATCGCCTTGGCTACCTGCCCAACCAAAGCGCCCGTCAGCTCGCGGGCGGCGCCACCAAGTCCTTTGGCCTGGTGCTCCCCCGTCTCGACCACGGCTTTTCGCTCCAAATCGCCGGCCGCCCCCACCGCGAGGCCCGCGTGTAGGG
>USJQ01000251.1 GCA_900554985.1 uncultured Collinsella sp.
TATCCCGGCTGACTCCGCAGTCAATCAAAACCGCCCCAATAGTCACCGAGGCCGAGACCAACACGTCTCGAACCCATCCGCACCGCAGCTTCTCGGCAAAACGCCGCGATGTCTGCGCCCTGCGGTATCCTTGAGCCACTTGCACCTGCAGCACCAAGGAGCCGCCATGCGCACCGAGCTCGATGTCCCCTTTTCGCACAAAGAAGAAGCCAAGGCGCTGGGCGCCAAATGGGACCGGACCAAGAAGATCTGGTATGTACCCAGCGGCGTCAACCCCGAGCCCTTTGCCGAGTGGCTGCCCGGTGTTAACCGATCCGACCCCTCAGCGCCGTATATATATCTAGTACTGGGCAAGCGCGAGTGCTGGAAGTGCCACAAAGAGACCTCGGTCGCGGCCTTTGGCATTCCCTATCGAACCGATAACGACGAGAGCATCGCCATCGTGCACGCGCCCAACGAAGCCGGGCACATTGCCATCGACACGGCCAACGCCAACGCGCTCGCCATCGTGCCCGCTGTTGGCTGCGTGCCGGGCGAGATCCGCGACTATCTTTCTAAGCGCTGCGGCTACAAGCCCGTAGGCGCGCGAGCCTCCAAAGCCCCGTCGCTCGGCAACACGTGCACCAGTTGCGACGCGCTGCAAGGCAGCCGCTATCTGTTCGAGGAGCCCTCGTCCCCGTTTGCCCTCACTGCCATCAACAAGCTGCCGGCACTGGAGTTTGTGCGCGTCGAGGTTGCCGGCGTCTTTGGCGTCCCGGCCACGCGCACCGACTTTGACCAGGCGCTCTTTACCTGGGCACGTGACCATCACGCCGAGTTCCACAAGAGCCTGCTCGAGGGGATTTACCTGTAGGGCAAAACTCGAAAATCGAGTCCGAACTTCCTCGAAAATCGAGTATGCGCAGGTAGCTGAGCTGTTTGTGTAACGCAGAAAATGTCGAATCACCGGGTTTGCCCGACTAGATATTCAGTCTTCGAAGCTATGGCTCCGCATCATCATAGGTAATAGCACATCCGCAAGTTGGGCATTGCTGAGGATAGACTGGAAGACGCAGGCCTATTCGAGCCCGCGGGTCGGCAGCGTGTTTGTCGCGGACGTCGATGTAACTGATCTCTAGGCATGGAAGGCCTGCGCCGCAGCTTGGGCACGGCAGATGGATTTGGCTGCAGGTCGCCTCGACTAGCGGGAACAGGTTCCGGTCCATTAACGCTCGCGATAGATTTCCATACACGCCTCGCGCGATATCGCTTCGCCATCCCATGGTCCTTCCTTTCCCGTTTTAGCTGTTGAGGAGAGGATGGCAGGATCGTGTAGTTCTCGCTGCGGCGCGGCACGATCCGACCAATCGACATGATTAGGCTGCAACGGACAGCACCTGCCTAATACGGAGCAACGACTTCCACCCGACGTTGTGATTCCGAGAAATCGAACTTCCCGTCCCTTCCCCACTCGGTATACTGGATGTAGCACGTGTAATTTCTGCCTGCATATGGCGGCTGTTTATTGGGAGACCCCTATGGCTATCGCAAACCAACCCAAGGGAAGCGTTTCGTCCGGATCGATCAAGCCGGTGACGCGCAAGGCCGTTCGTTGTCAGCGCGAAGTCGCCTGGCTGGTCACGCAAGCGGCCGGTAAGCTCGTCGCCACCACCGACGACGTCAATGCGCCCACGCCCAGCTTTGTACTGGCGGCGGCATTGTCGTACACCCGCAAGCAGGAGCAGACCGCTCAGGACCGTGGCACCGCGATCGACTACGAGGCTGTCATGGACCCCGACCTTGCGAGTTTTTGCCAAGCTGCGGGGCTGCCTACAGCGCCCAACGCGCTTTCGGACGCGGGCTACATGTTCCCGCTCTCGGGCGCGGACCTGATCCGTGACGTCTACACCTACTGCAGCGACCTCGGCGAGCGCTCGGGAGACGCGGCGCAGGTCAAGCCGGGCTACGCGATCAAGCTCGCTCTACGGCTGTTCTTGCTGGACGGAGCCTCAGCAGCCACCGCTTCCGACGACAAAACCTCGGCATAACAAAAGCGTCGGGCCGGGGAATCACTCCCGGCCCGACGCCCACTAAACCTCTGGAAATGCCTCAAGATAAGAACGGCCGCTTGGCTTAAATTCAAACTTGTCTTCTCTATACAGTTCGTTTCTTTCAAGACACTCTTTCTTAATTTCGATAAGATTCTCGCGCCTTCCCAGATACATCTTTGGTCTGCTCTGGCCCAGAATTAGCCTCTTGTTGTCCTTCAGGAAACCCCGAAGCCCCTGATTAACCAGCTCATATAGCGGAACGGGCAAGCGGTTGGGCCCTTCAGTAATGTCAGAGTCTTCGATGACAGATTTATCCATGCCCTTCTTCAGCCAAAATGAAACATCATTGAGGTCTAGAAGGCGTTTGCATGTATCAGAATCGAGGGTTCCATATTTATTGCAAAGCAAAAATGATCCAAT
>USJQ01000252.1 GCA_900554985.1 uncultured Collinsella sp.
CGTAGCGCGGCCTTCAGGTGCTCGGTTCCGCCGATCATTTAAGCTCGATGGTTACGCCTTGTCCCAATGACCTGCGCAGTTTCCAATTCTTTATTAACCAGGATATCTGGCCGCGCATTTGGAGCGGCGTGCTGGTGCTGCGTGGTGCCGAGGCTGATATCGTTTCGCTGGACGGCAGCTTGTTTGGCGAAGACATTCCCGTTTCGCTCGATATCGCCGGCGATTCGTATAGTCGTGAGCATTCGCTGTTCGATTTGGTGACGCGTAATTTGGATTATTTGGTGGCAAGCGTGCATAACCCGCAGTTTGCCGAAGGCGCGACGCTCGCCCAAACGACCCAGATGTACATCAATGCCCTGGAGCACCCCAAGGTATTCATGCTGGGGCATACGGGGCGCTCGGGCGTGCCGTTCGATATCGATGAGGTGCTGCTGGCGGCCAAGGCCAAGCATAAGATCATCGAGATCAACAACCATAGTCTTGAGCATGGCACGGATGCCGAGCATTGGAATGTGTGTCGCAAGATCGCCGAGCGCTGCGCCGAGCTGGGCGTGGGCATTGGCGTGTCGACCGATGCCCACATTGGCATGGCCATTGGCAAGCTCGATCACGCGCGCAAGATGCTCGACGAGATTCACTTCCCGCTGGATTTGATCGTGACGCGCGACCGCGAGACGCTGCTGCGCGAGATGGCGGCAGCCGGCGTGTGCGACCTGCGCAAGGGGATGTAGCGGAATTTATAAACCAAGCGAAGGGGGCGGCCCAGACGGGTCGCCCCCTTTCTTGTCCCAAAAATCTACTGAGGTTGGTTAGCGGCGTTCGAGGACCGCTACGGTTTCGGTGTGGTCGGTGTGAGGGAACATGTCGACGGGCGTGATCTTGAGCAGGCGATAGCCTCCGTCGAGGAGCTGATGCAGGTCGCGCTCTTGAGTTACGGGGTTGCAGCTGATATAGGTGATGCGGCGCGGCTTAAGCGCGCAGGCAGCTTCGAGGAACTCTGGGGTAGAGCCGGCGCGCGGCGGGTCGAGGGAAAGGACATCGACCCGCTCGTTGTTATCGGCGGCATCCAGGATGTAATCGGTGGCGTCGTCGGCCATAAACCAAGCGCTTCGGGTGAGGCCGTTGAGCTCGGCATTGCGACGTGCGTCGGCAATGCCCGCCGGGTTGCGCTCCACGCCGAGCAGCATAATGCCGATACCCTTGTTCTGGGCATCTTTAACTGCGCAAAGACCGATGGTACCGCTGCCACAGTAGGCATCCATAAGAATGTCACCCTGCTGCAGGTCCATGCCGTCAATCGCGAGCTGATAGAGCAGCTCGGTCTGTTGCGGGTTGGTCTGATAAAACGCGGTGGGGGAGATATCGAATTCGCAACCGAGTAGCTGATCGCGCATGCACTCGGCGCCATAGACGATACGAGTCTCCTCACCCAAGATGGCGTTGCCGGGGCGTCCGTTGATGTTTTGGGCGACGGTGACGATGCGCGGATCGAGTGCGGCGACAGCCTCAAAGAACTCCTGCGCATGCGGCAAGTCGCGCTGAGCGGTCACGAGCGTGACCATGACCTGGTCGGTACGCCAACCGCAGCGGACGACGGCATAGCGAAGCAAACCAAGATGCTTGTCCTCATTAAAGGCGGGAATATGCAGACGCTCGGCCTCATGCGCGATGCCGTTGAGAATCTGGCGGGCGCCCGGTGCCTCGACAGGGCATTCGGGAACGGCAACGATCTTGTGCGTGCCACGCTCAAAAAAGCCGCAGCGGACAGCGCCCTCCTTGCCGGGAGCAAAGGGGGTGGCAGCCTTATGACGAAAACCACGCGGCGCAGGATACTTGCCCGGGTCGCCCAGGGTAACGCCCATACCGTGAATGGGGTCGACGCTAATGCCCTCGCGCTCACAGAGCTCAGCAAACAGCTCCTCCATAGCAGCCTGCTTGGCTGCCAATTGCTTCTTATAAGGACGATTGAGCGCCGTGCACCCACCGCAAGCTTTCATGATCGAACAGGGGGACTTGGGGTCCACAGCCTTACGCGCAGACGAAACCGAATCATTATGCGGGCGCTTGGAACGAGTCCGAGGCGCTTTGTCCCCGCCTCGGCGAGAGTCAGAACGCTTGGTCTTAGCCCTGTTCTTGGTCGATTTGCTTTTTGCAGCTTTAGAAGACTTGGATTTCGTAGAAGATTTCTCCTCCTTTGACCCCTCAGCCGCTTCCACCAAAGCACGACGAGCCCTACGCTCCGCACGAGATTCTGCCATCAATAACTCCACTAATTCATGAATTAAAGCTGCAAGTATTGTACCGTGCCAAGCCAGCAGACGATATACAAGCGGTTTAATCGTGTCAGTGATAAGCCCAACGACGTTTGCCCGCCGGATGCCGGGGCAGGGGTTAAGTTTGCTGCTCTACAGTCCTGCGCAAGACGGAAAGCAC
>USJQ01000253.1 GCA_900554985.1 uncultured Collinsella sp.
TCACTCTTGCGTGAGAGCGTTAGGCAGCATTTGAGGAAGAACTCATCGGATTAACACCCTAAGATAACTCTTGAACTGCATTATATGGCCTGCAATAAATTACCAGACCCCCTATCGTTGCAGAATACTCCAATTTTTGCACGGCTCAGGGGCACCCACCCCGGCATCGGCTATCAAAACCGCTCAGTCCGGAATCTCGTCCACTATTCCCCATCATTTTGTGCAACGAATTACCTGAACGTCATTGACATATGAACATACACTCATATAATCGGAAGCAAGTTATATGAGCGCATGTTCATATGAAAGGATATTGCAATGAGCATCCGCGTTGATGAAACGAAACCCGACACCGAGGCCACCGAGCCCGTGATCCCCACCACCTGCTCACCCGAGGACCTTCCCGACGAGGAGCTTCTCTACGACCTCGCCGACCTGTTCAAGGTCTTCAGCGACACCACGCGCATCAAGATTCTCTATGCCCTCATGGGCCGCGAGCTCTGCGTGGCCGACATCGCCGGGGCGACCGCAACCTCGCAGTCGGCAGTATCGCACCAGCTGCGCACGCTCAAGCAGTCGCACCTGGCTAAATTCCGACGCGACGGGCGCAATATCCTCTACTCGCTCGCCGATGACCATGTCTACACCATGCTCAACCAGGGCATGAGCCACATCTGTGAATAGCAACCAACCACGGTACCAGCGCGGCCTGCACCCAAGCCGCAAATACGGGGAAAGGAATCCACCATGAAAAAGCAGTTTAAACTCGACGAGATCGACTGCGCCAACTGCGCGCGTGAGCTTCAGGACGAGCTGGCCAAGCTCGAGGGCGTCAAATCCGTGTCCGTCAACTTTATGACCCAGAAACTGACGCTCGAGGCCGATGATGCTGAGTTCGACGAGGTGCTCAACCGCGTTGTAGAGTTTACGGCCGACGCCGAGCCGGACTGCGAGATCATTCTCTAGCCCAGGTTTACGCCAACCTGCAAGGCCGCGATTGCCGCGGCCTTTGCTCGCGAAATTATATGAGCGAGTGTTCATACATTCAAATGGGAGGATACGAGTCATGGCCACCGCCGACCCCAAGAAGAAAAAGAAGAAGCGCAAGAAGAAAGAGTCACTCGAGCATAAGCGCAACCGCATCCTGGTAGCGCTGGGCATTTTTGCCGTAGTGTACGCCCTCGATGAGTTCGGCACCCTCACCGCCGCATTCGATACCCCGGGCGACATCTACGCCAGCTTCGCACTGTTCCTCGTGCCGTTTTTGATTGCCGGCTACGACGTGCTCCAAAAGGCATACAACAACATCCGCCGCGGCAAGGCGTTCGACGAGAGCTTCCTCATGGCCGTCGCGACCATCGGCGCGTTTGCCATGGTGCTCTTCCCCGATACCGACCCGCACATGGCCGAAGGCGCCGCCGTCATGCTGTTCTACCAGGTCGGCGAGCTGTTCCAGGCATACGCCGTGGGCAAGAGCCGTAAATCGATCAGCGCCATGATGGACATCGCACCCGACTACGCCAACGTCGAGCAACCCGACGGCTCACTCGAACAGGTCTTCCCCGATGACATCGCGGTCGGCACCGTGATCGTGGTCAAGCCCGGCGAGCGCGTGCCTATCGACGGCGTCATCGTCGAGGGCGAAACCCAGCTCGACACCGCCGCCCTTACCGGTGAGTCGGTCCCCCGCCCGGCCAAAACCGGAGACGATATCATCAGCGGCTGCATCAACATGACGGGGCTCATCCACGTGCGCACCACCAAGCCCTTTGGCGAGTCCACCGTCGCACGCGTCCTGGAGCTCATGGAGAATGCCAGCGAAAAGAAGGCACGCACCGAGAACTTCATCACGCGCTTTGCCCGCATCTACACGCCCGCCGTCACCGGCGCTGCCGCGGTGCTCGCGCTCGGCGGTGGCCTGGTCACCGGTGCCTGGTCCGACTGGATTCTGCGCGGCCTGACCTTCTTGGTCGTCAGCTGCCCGTGCGCGTTGGTGATCAGCGTGCCGCTCAGTTTCTTTGGCGGCATCGGCGGCGCATCCAAGCTGGGCGTTCTCATCAAGGGTTCTAACTACCTCGAGACGCTCGCCGACGTGGACACCGTCGTCTTTGACAAGACGGGCACCCTCACCCAGGGCAAGCCGGTGGTCACCGACTGCCGCCCCGCCCCAGGTGTGACGGAGGAGGAGCTTCTGTGCCTGGCCGCCTCCCTGGAGAAGCCCTCCGAGCACCCCCTGGCCGACGCCATCACCGCCGAGGCCCAGGCCCGGAACATCCCCCTGGCCCCTGTGGAGGACTTTCTGGCCACCCCGGGCCGGGGTATCCGCGGCGTCATCCAGGGCCAGCAGCTCCTGGCGGGCAACCGGGCCATGCTGGAGGAGGCCGGCGTCCCGCTGGACGGCTTCGACGCGGTAGCGGAGGGGCTGGCCCA
>USJQ01000254.1 GCA_900554985.1 uncultured Collinsella sp.
ACGACCTGCCCTAACTATAAGAAAGGGACGCCGAGCGGATTTGCTTCGGTTGCCGATTACGATGGACAGGATAAATGCAGCAAATGCCATTTTGGCGTTTTGTCGCTTGGTGCTGTTGCGGCGCCTTCAACCTCTATCGAAAACGGCTTCGAATATCACTTCGACGAGTTCAAAAAGGCCTTGGAGGAATACGTCAAATGTCGGAACAAAGAGCTTGAGCTCATGCGTCAGACCGAGGATGAGCGTCCGCGTATCGCTCCGCCCGGTCGCAACGGCGTGGTTGCCTTTGCGGTTTCGGGTGCCATCTCGAGCCCCGATGAGCTCAACTCTTCGTTTAACACGGCAGTCAGGCTTGGCGATCGCGGTGCCATCTCTGCCGCGGTGCTGGCGCCCGATGAGGCGACGGCGCAAAACAACGTGCTTTCGCGATTTTTCTCGACATTGAAGGAACGCTCGGGTGGCGTTGCCGGCGTACTCGATGGCGTCATGGATGTCTGGGGACGGCTGCTTGTGGGATACGGAGACATCCAAGGTTCGGCCGACGAACTTATGGACGAGATGATTAAAGGCCTAGGAGGGGGCAGCGGCGCGTTGGGCTCCATCGCATCGTGGCTCGGCGATACCGTTTCGGCGTCCGTGGCGGCGCTGGGTTTGGAACCGTGCGACTTGCGCCTGCGAAAGCCGGTGCTGACTGATTCCGCCAACGTCATTAAGAGCCCGGGGTCTGACATTGCTGGTCTCTCTCAAGCGCAAGACAAACTGCGAAGTATTCCGTTGGGCGTGACCGATCCCAAGGCGCTTTGCGAGGCGTTGGAATATCAAGTCGAACGCACCATCAGCGGTACGGTGTTCACGCTTGCGGAGATTCCTCTGCCCGGCGGCGGCTCCATCCCGCTCACCGTCGATGTCGCCACGCTGGTTGGCGCTCTGGGCGGTGGGTCGTAATGAGTATCCGCATGCGTCTGCGCGAGGAGCGCGCCCAAGCGACGGTGGAGATAGCAGTGGTTACGCCCGTTTTGCTGGTGCTGGCACTCATCGTATACAACGTCATGATCTATGCCAGCGCTGTCGCGCGCTTCGACCGCGTGGTGCCCGACATCGTGTTGGCGCACGCCGTGGCGCCGAGCGGGGAGGGCGACGAAAGCTCTGTCGATGCCTCGGCGACGGTCCGGACTCAAATTCTGAATGCCATGGAAGGCTATGACTTGCAGATCGAAGTGTCGAGCGAGCAAGGCGCGGAGGCATCGGATGGTGGCCTGCTCTCCCTATCCGGTACGTTTAGGACCTACACCTGCACCATGCACTATGAGCCGTGGCCGACTTCTCTCAGCATCGCTGGCGTTCCGCTGGGGGCGCCGACAACGTTGTCGCACGAGCGCGCGGTGACGGTCGATCCATGGCGTCCGGGGGTGGTCATGTGACCGCGGTCTCGTCCTACATCGCCTACGCGCGGGCACTCAATAGGCTGGGCTGGACGCCGGCCGAGTTTGCGGTGGCGGAGTCGTTTGCCGTGCGCCTGCGCGGCATGCTGGGACGGTGTCCGGTTGCCGCCAACGGTCTGCCGCTCGTCATGGCATTTCCACGCTGCTCTTCGGTCCATACGTGTTTTATGGCCTATCCCATCGATATCGCCTTTATCGATGCACGTGGCTATGTCCTCGTATGCTACGAAAACGTACGTCCCTGGCGTATGTGCTCCTGCCCCGGCGCCTGGGCCGTACTAGAGCGTCCTTCAATCATTGTTTCGACCCCTGCTCTCCAACGCGTGCCGGCTTAAGAATTGGCGACAGCGGACTTTCGTCATACGAAATTGGGTAAGATGGAGGAGAAGATGCATGGATGTTGAGATCCATCCCAACGCTAAAAAGCACCTGACGGAAAAGCAGGTACTAGGTGCCTGGTTCGCGGTTACTGAGTGCATTCGCCGCGAGTCGGAGGACGAGCCGCCGAGATGGCTTGCCATTGGATGGCTTCCAGATGATCGAAGTGTGGAACTTGTTGCGGTCGAACTAATTCGTGGATGGCTCATTATTCATGCCCTGTCTCCGGTTCAGAAGAAATTCTGGCAAGAGATCGAGCGAGCTCGGCAGAGGGGTCGATGATGAGCAAGACGTATACGGCCGCTAATGGTCAGGTTGTAACGGATGAAATGATTGACGCGTGGTGCGAGTCGTACGAGCGCGGAGAGTTACCGGATGGCGAACACACCGTTGGTGGGATCGTGCATGGACGGCCCCCGCTCTCAGGTGAGGGGACGGCAACGCTGTCGGTCAAGATTCCTCTGGGAATGAAGGAGGCCATTCGTCGACGGGCGGCTGCCGAGGGGATGACGCCAAGTGAGTTTGCCCGTGCGGCTCTGAGCGAAAAACTTCTTGCTGCCGACTGATGCCTCTGACGTGCCGATTTAT
>USJQ01000255.1 GCA_900554985.1 uncultured Collinsella sp.
TGGCGGCAAACTGCCTGAGCTTGAGCTCGGCCTTGACCTGCTTTTTCTGCTTACGACGACGCGGCTTGGACATCCGTCTTTCCTTCCACCGAAATGATTATTCTGGGACGGGGATAAAAAATCATTTAATGATCCCCGTTCCAAAAAGACTACTTTGCGGCGCCCGGGAATGATTTTTTAATCCCCGTCCCAGAATAATCATTTCCGGGCGCGTTGCGGTTGCCTAGTACTGGCTCTCGTGCTTGCTGAAGAAGTCGAAGCGCGGGGGCAGCGGCTTCACGCGGTGCTCGCCGGGCTTCTCGCCCAAGCTCTCCACAAACTCATCCGTGGAGGCGAAGATGTTATCCCAGCTAAAGAAGGCGACCGGGTCGATGTCGAAGTACTCGCAGATGAGCTCGCAGCCGGCCGGGACGATGCCGTGCATGAGCACGGTCGCCACGCGCAGCTCGGTAAAGGCGTCGACGAGCGCCTGCGTCATTGCGGCGTTTGCCTCGTTACCCTCGAGCTTGTTGGCGGCCTTGGAAGCGTCGCTCCAGCGCTTGTTGGCGGCGCGCAGGTAGTCGTCGCACACGGCAAGCGCGCGGTGCGTCTCGAACTTGTACATAGCCTGCTCAAAGGCGAGAGCTGCCTGCTCGGCGGCCTCGACCACGGCGGCAGAGGCCGCACCGGCGGGGATGCAGCCGTTGCGATAGGGGCTCTCGTCGCCCTCCTTGACGGCGACGCCGTAGAAGCAGCTGCGGGCCAGGCGGTTGAACACGCCGGTCAAAAGGGCGCTCTCCTTAAGGGCCGGATCGATGACGCGCTTGTCGTCGCAGGCGCGCACCTCGTTGCCGTCCTTGTCCTTGCCGGTCACACGCGTGTCGTATGCCTTGGGGCTAAAGCTTACCGGCTTCTCGGACAGGCCGAGCGACAGCCAGTGCGCACGCATCTGCTCGCAGGTGTAGTGGTTGAGCAGGTCGTCTGCCGGCGGGGGAGGCGTCTGCGAGGACGAGCTGGCCTTTTTGCCCATGTAGAGCAGGTGGTAGCAGGCGCTGACGGTGCTCTGCGTGAGGTCCCAGCCCAGGGCCTCCCACATGGCGGTCTGCGCGATGCAGTAGAAATAGATGTTGTCCTGACCGATGAACTGGTAAATCTGAGCGTCGTCAGAGCACCACCAGTCGCGCCAGTCGAGCGAGCTGTGCTGGTAGGTGGGTGCGGGCACCTGCGTGGAGTCGGCGGCGGGCTCGCCCATGAGGGCGGCATCCTGGGCGGCGACGCCCTCGGTCACGCCGGCGGCCTTGGCATCGCGTGCGAGCACGGTACGCGTATAGCTGATGGGCGCCCACAGGCTCTCGGGCCAGCACCAGCAGGTGACGTCGGAGACGCCGTCGACCTCGGGTACCGGAACGCCCCAGTCGATGTTGCCGGTGATGCGGAAGGGCACGAGCGCCTTGCCGCTGCGGAAGCGCACGCCGCCGTTGGCGAGCACCGCGTGGGCGTCGTCGCGCTCCTTCCAGCTGGGGAAGGTGACGGTAAAGCTGCTCTTGTTGCCCTCGGGTTCCAGCACGGTGTGCTCGGGGAGCTGGTCCTCGACGGCATCGAAGGCCTCGCGGAACTTGTTCTGGATGTAGAGCTGAGCCGGCAGCAGCCACTCCTCCATGGTCTTGGAGACCACGGAGCGAACCTGCGGGTTCTGGGCGAGCTTGGCGGTATAGGTCTTCATAAAGTCGAGGTAGGCGGGTAGGTCGAAGTAGAGGTTGTCGACCGGGCGCAGCTCGGGCACCTCGCCGGTGAGCTGGCTCTTGGGCGCGATGAGCTCTTCGGGCTCAAACTGGTGACCCAGGTCGCACTCGTCGGCATAGGCTTTCTCGGATTTGCAGCCCTGAATGGGGCAGCGGCCGATCACCTGGCGGCCGTTGAGGAACGTGCCGGCCTTGGCATCGTAGAACTGCAGCGTGGAGCGCTTGGAGATGGTGCCCTGCTCGTGCAGGCGCTCGATAATCTCGGCGGTAACCTCATTGTGAATCTGCGCAGCCGGCTCAAGGCCCGAGCCGCCGTAGATGTCGCAGCTGATGTTGTAGTTGTTGAGGGTCGCGGCCTGGCGGGAGTGATTGGACTCGACATACTCGCCGATGGACTTGTCGTAGCCCTCGTTCTCCTTGAGCTTGCGGTAGCTCTCCATGATGGGCGAACCGTAGCAGTCGGTGCCCGAGGTGAAGATGACGTTTTCGCGGCCCAGGCGGTCGCGCAGGAAGCGGGCGAAGAAGTCGGCCGGGACAAAGACGCCGCCGACGTGGCCAAAGTGCAGACCCTTGTTGCCGTAGGGCTCGCCGGCGGTAACGATGGCGCGGCGCGGCCAGCTGGGACGGTCGTTCATGGAGTATTTGGATGCCATGGGACTCCTTCGCATATAGGTAAGAGC
>USJQ01000256.1 GCA_900554985.1 uncultured Collinsella sp.
CAGTACACCTAGCTCAAGCAGGCTCTGGTGGACGCCGCCGCTCCCCAGGACGTTGAGCCCGGCGCCGCCAAGTTCGACGACGAGACGCACGTGAACCAAATCGTGTAGTCCCGTTCTCGTTGGCTATTTGGGCCGGGCGTCCCGTACGTTCGGGAGCCCGGCCCGTTATTTTGAAAGGAAGTGGGGATGAACCGCTTCATCGACATCAACCCGGAGAGGTGCATCGGCTGCGGAACATGTCAGTCCGCCTGTGCCGATGCCCACCGGATGCAGGGTCTTCAGGATACGCCGCGCCTGGCGCTCGTGAAGACCGGCGGTATTTCGGCCGCCCTTGCCTGCCACCATTGCGAGGGTGCCCCCTGCGCCGAGGTTTGCCCGGTGAATGCCATCGAGCACGATGGCGATCGCATCCACGTCAAGGAGCAGGAGTGCATCGGGTGCAGGCTGTGCGCCATCGCGTGCCCCTTCGGAGCCATCCATCCCGATGGCACGTCTATCGCCGGTGTCGCAGGCATGTGCGACCCGACGCCTTCGTATCCTAAGTCCCTGAGCAGCCTGCTTACGTGGGCTCCTGGCCAGTACACCTGCGCCGTCAAGTGCGACCTGTGCGCCTTCGATCCGGACGGCCCGCATTGTGTGGCGGCGTGCCCCACCAAGGCGCTGACCGTCATGGGCGGCGCGGCCGATCGCGAGCTCGACGAGGCCAAGCGCCTGCGTTCGATCGAAAACGGTCCGGTCGTCGACGTTACCGCTGTGGCCCAGGGCCTGTCCGAGAAAGCAGAAGGGAGCGTAAACAATGGATAGCATGACGCTGTTTATCGCATCGCTTGCCGTCTCGTGCATCGGTGCGCTCGCCTCGGTTCTGCTGATCAAGGCCGATAACGCCGCCAAAACCGCCGGCTGCCTTATCGGCGCCGTCGCCGCGGTGCTTTCGTTTGTGGCCGGTATCCAGGCCGTGCTGGGCGATGCCACGTCGGTCGACACCATCGTGTTCTTCCCGTTTGCCCATTTCCAGCTGCTGCTCAATCAGCTGTCCGGCCTGTTCGTGGCGCTCATCTCGGTGCTCGCGTTTGCCGGTTCGATCTACGGTCTCAACTACTTTGATGAGTACCCGGGCAAAAAGGGCCGCGCTGGCTTCTTCTTTAACACCTTCGTGGCGTCCATGATGCTCGTCATCACCGCCGACAACGTGTTTTGGTTCCTGGTCGCCTTTGAGCTCATGTCGCTGACCTCGTACTTCCTGGTCGTGATCGAGGAGAACGAGAATTCCATCCACGGCGGTTGGCTCTACTTTGTGATCGCACACGTGGGCTTTGTGCTCATCATGGCGAGCTTCCTCACCATGACCAACTTCGCCGGTGGCTCGTTTGCCTTTGCGGATTTCCGCGCTACGCAGTTTAGCCCCGCGGTCGCTTCCGTGTGCTTCGTGCTTGCCTTCTTTGGCTTTGGCGCCAAGGCCGGTATCATCCCGCTGCACGGCTGGCTGCCCAAGGCACATCCCGAGGCGCCGTCCAACGTGTCGGCCCTCATGTCCGGCGGCATGATCAAGATCGGTATCTTCGGCATCCTCAAGGTTGGTCTCGACCTGCTCTCCGCCTCGGGCGTTCAGGTTTGGTGGGGCCTTATGGTCATGGTCTTCGGTGCGATCTCGTCGGTTCTCGGCGTGGCTTTCGCCCTGCAGGAGCATGACATCAAGCGCCTGCTGGCCTATCACTCCGTCGAGAACATCGGCATCATTCTGCTCGGCGTCGGTGCCTCCATGGCCGCCATGGCGCTCAACTCGGTCGGTATCGCCGTCCTGGCTCTGATGGCCGCCCTCTACCACACGTTTAACCACGCGATGTTTAAGGGCGAGCTGTTCTTGGGCGCCGGTGCGCTGCTGTACTCTACGGGTACGCGCAATATGGAGAAGATGGGCGGCCTGTTCCGTCGTATGCCGGCAACGGCCATCTGCTTCCTCGTTGGCGCGCTTGCCATCTCGGCCATCCCGCCCTTTAACGGCTTTGTTTCCGAGTGGTTTACCTACCAGTCGCTGTCATGATCGTGGCCGTGTTCGCTGCCGTCGCGCTTGCCATTACCGGCGCGCTGGCTGTCACGTGCTTCGTCAAGGCCTATGGCGTCTCCTTTGCCTCCGCGCCCCGTTCCGAGGCTGCGGCCAATGCCAAGGAGGTTCCCGCCCCCATGGTGTTCGCGCAGGGCCTGCTCGCGGCCATCTGCGTCGTGCTGGGCATTGGCGCTCCCGTGATCGCGCCCGTGCTGGTCGATGTCGCCGCGTCCGTGCTGCATCCGTACGGCGGCGTGTTTGCCGCCGAGGGCATGGAGCTCATGAACCAGTACTCCGGCGCTGCCACCTCCACGCCCGCGATCGCTATTGCGCTCGTGGTGCTCGTCGGTC
>USJQ01000257.1 GCA_900554985.1 uncultured Collinsella sp.
TTCGCTGCTGTCGATGGTGCAGATGCCTTCGGGCGTGCCCGTGGCCTGCGTTGCCATCAACGGTGCCAAGAACGCCGCCATCTATGCCACACAGATTCTGGGTGCTTGCGACCCCGAGTACCGCAAGGTTATCGAGAAGATGAAGCAGGAGATGGCTGACGCCTAAGCGTCCCACCGTTTCACCGCAGTATAAGGAGAGCCATGTCCGGTTAGCCGAGAAAAAAATTCAAGACATCTCAGATTCCCGATCCGTCGAAGCGGGGTGCTGCCCGTGCGGCACAGCAGGGTCGGACATCCTCTCCTCAGCAGCCGCGCGCGCCGCGCCCCGTGACACCGGCGACGCATCGTCGACAGGACGCGCCGGCCGCATATCGTCCTTCGTCTTATAGCTCCGCTAAGAAGCCGCCCCGGTCTTCATCGCATGCCGCGCCGTCGGATCGCACCGAGCCGCCGCGCAAAAAGCGCCACTCCATTATTCCCATTCTGCTCATCATCATCGGTATCGGTCTGATTGTCGCCGCCGCCGCTATTTTTATTAATGCCCAGATTGGCTATAAGCAGGCGAGCGATTCGTATCAGAAAATCGAGAAGCAATATGTAAGCGATAAGGACGCCAGCGGCGTGCCGATTATCGACTTTGATGCGCTTGCTCAGACGAACCCCGAGATTGTGGGTTGGATTTACGTGCCGGGAACCAACATCAACTATCCCGTGGTGCAGACCAACAACAACTCCAAATACCTCAACACGCTGTTCGACGGCACCGCCAATGCCTCGGGAGCCATCTTCTTGGATAGCGACGACACCGCGCCGGGCATGGTGGATCAGCAGACCACGATTTACGGTCATCACATGAACGACGGCTCGATGTTCAACGTGATTTCGGGTACGACCGATCAGGCGACGTTCGACAGCATAGAATACGTGTACTACATTACGCGCGATGCGACGTATAAGTTGCGCCCACTGGCGACCAAGGTGGTCGAGGACACGTATGCCAAGGCGCGCACGCCCAATTTTGAGGGCGACGACGGACTCAAGAACTACCTGTCCGAGATGCTCGACGGCGCTTCTGCCGTGGCGAGTGATGCTACCGATCGTGCCGCTTCGGCAACTAAGGTTGTAACGCTTGTGACTTGTCGTTCGCTGTCGCTGAGCAACACACGCGCCGTCATGGTGCTCACGCCCGTTGATGAATAAATTGCCCGAGAGTAGCTAATTTGGGACGGTAAGGGAGAAACGATGCTTGAGAGTGGCAAATTGATGCCTTCGATTGATGCTTGGCTGCGCGAGGCCAAGGCCGATGCTTCGGCGGCAGGCTGTGGGATGTATCTGACGCATAACGGTGTGGTGCGCGCGACGCCCAAGGCCGAGGTGCGCGGAGTCGAGACCGATGGCGTGGCGCCAGGCCACAGGGTGGGCGGCATGGTCTTTGACTACGACGCCGAAAAGGTACGGTCTGCTATCGAGGCCACGCGCGCGATGCCGGGTATCGGCTATGTGCGCGTGTGGCTGGCAAGCGGCGAGCTTGCCGTAGGTGACGACATCATGCTCGTGCTTATCGGCGGGGACATTCGCCCGCACGTGGTCGATGCGCTGCAGGCGCTCGTTGGCACCATCAAGAACGAATGCGTGAGTGAGGTCGAGCGCGAGGCATAGAGGATTGCGTCGATAGAAGGATCGTTTATAAAAATGCCCACCGGTACGTGTGATACCGGCGGGCATTTTGCGTTTTGGGCGCGGTGAGCGCTACACGCGCGTCGCATCCTTGGGACTCATGGTCATGCTCTGGAAGCGGTTTTCCATGTATTCGTTATCGAAGTGCTCTCCGTAGAACTGTGCGACGGGAATGTCCGGCTCCGTGCCGTTAACGCGCTGGTACCAGTAGTCGAGCGACTGCAGCGTCATGACGCCGTCGACCAGCATGATAACGGTAAAGATGACGGTGGCCGAGTAGCGGCTCTTCCAGGGGATCTTGTTGATAAGCTTAAGCAGCCTCGGCAGCAGCAGCTTGATCCAGATGAGGCCGCCCAGGCCCCACAGGCAGGCGAAGCCCGTGCAGGTGCGTCCGCCCGTGAGGACCACGAGCGGATCGGGCAAACCGAACAGCGTTATGTGCGAGTAGCTCCACGAGACCACGCCAAACGCGGTCTGCATAAACCAGCCCACGAACACCTCAAAACTGGCGCCGAGCAGGGCGCTCACCAGGAAAATGATGATGGGGTTCTTTTTGTAGAAGCGATTAAGCACCATGGTCATGAGCACGGCGCCAAATCCGTAGATGGGGCTGAAGGGGCCAAACAGCATGCCGGCGGGGGTCTGAGAGACGAACGGGGCGTCGACCGTCCTGTGCCAGATGTACTAGGCAATCAGGCCGAGCACG
>USJQ01000258.1 GCA_900554985.1 uncultured Collinsella sp.
CCACTCATCGATAGCCCGCCCACAATGGCTGTCGATGGGCGCCTGCGGATCACTACCGCCCATTCACAACGTTATGCAATTTTAAGAGCTTGTTGAATACTCCCAAAAATGCACGCAGGGAAGTGCACCACCTATCCGCAGCGGGCAGTACGCCTTGGTTTTGTCCGTCTCAGGGCATCGACGCAGCACAAAAAGCCCCGCCGTGCGTAGCACGGCGGGGCCAGCGGCACGTCAAAAGACCATACACCTACGGGCGAAGGACCACCAAACTGGGCTAGGCAGCCGGGCAGATCTTCTTGAAGAGCTCGATGACGTCGTCGACCGTTGCCTCGCGCGGGTTACCCGGGAAACAAGCGTCGGCCATGGCGTCCTTGGCCAGGACCTCGATCTCGTCAGCCTTCATGGCCTCGCAGACGTGCGGGATATTCACGTCGGCGGAAAGCTGCTTGACGGCGGCGATAGCGGCGTCGGCAGCCTCGTCGGTGCTCATGCCCGTGGTGTCAACGCCCATGGCGGCGGCAACCTTGGCCAGACGCTCGGCGCAAACCGGCTTGTTGAACTCCATGGCGATCGGCAGCAGCATGGCGCAAGCGACGCCGTGCGGGGTGTCGTAGTGAGCGGACAGGGTGTGAGCCATGGCGTGGTCGATGCCCAGGCCAACATTGGAGAAGCCCATGCCGGCGACATACTGGCCAAGGGCCATGCCCTCGCGGCCGGAGCCGGGCTGGCCGGACTTGGCCTCGGCAACGGAGTCGCGTAGGTTCTCGCTGATCAGCTTGATGGCCTCAAAGTGGAACATGTCGGAGAGCTCCCAAGCGCCCTTGGTGGTATAGCCCTCGATGGCATGGGTCAGAGCGTCCATACCAGTGGAAGCGGTCAGGCCGGCGGGCATGGAAGCCATCATGTCAGGATCGACGACGGCGACCTCGGGGGCGTCGTTGGTGTCGACGCACACGAACTTGCGGACCTTCTCGGGGTCGGTGATGACGTAGTTGATGGTCACCTCGGCAGCGGTACCGGCGGTCGTCGGCACGGCGATGGTGAACACGGCGTGGTTCTTAGTGGGAGCAACGCCCTCGAGGCTGCGGACATCGGCGAACTCGGGGTTGTTGATGATGATGCCGATGGCCTTGGCGGTGTCCATGGAGGAGCCGCCACCGATGGTCACGATAGCGTCAGCCTCGGCGGCCTTGAAGGCCTCGACGCCGTCCTTGACGTTCTGAATCGTGGGGTTGGGCTTGATCTCGGAGTAGAGGCTCCAAGCGATGCCGGCGGCGTCGAGCTCGTCGGTCACCTTAGCGGTAACGCCAAACTTGACCAGATCGGGGTCGGAGCAGACGAAGATCTTCTTGTAGCCGCGACGCTGGAGCTCGCCGGGGATCTCCTTGATGGCGCCGGAACCATGATAAGAGATGGTATTGAGAACGAAACGATTAGCCATTGATAGCCTCCCATCGTGTGCGGGGCATCCATTACGCCCCACGCTATGAGTCCCATCCTAACGCTTTTGAAACAAAAAACGCGTGAGAACGTCAAACTATTTAAAGCGTTTCAACAGACGATGAAAAATATTGCGACAAAGGGACAGCCCCTTTGCCGCATTCGGTTACTTTCGGCAGCCCTCTTTCCAAGCCTCGGCCGCAACCTTCCAGCGTAAGCGCAAGTCGCGCTCGCGGTCGATGAACATGATGGCAAACGCGATAAACAGCAGCACGCTCGCCACCGCAATGGCGTGCAGGCCCATGCGCTCGATGCACCAGTTGCCCAGCACGGCGCCAAACACAAAGGTAAAGATCACGCCAAAGTACAGCACGCCGTTTTCCAAAAAGCCGCGCTTGTGGGTGATGATGTAGTCGTCCACGTTTTGCAGCGCATTGCGCAGGTTACCGATGCACATGGTCGTAGCGATGCCGTGACCGTGGATCTTGCGGAAGCTCTCGACCTGCATGCCGCAGGCAAACGAAGTGAGGCAGTTGGCGAGCAGGTTGTAACCGCCACCGGGGATAAAGCTCACGCCCAGCAAGATGACGGCACCACAGGGAAGAAATAGCGTCCCGCCAGCGCCCAGTTGCCCTCGGAGATGCTCACGCCCACGAGCAGGATGTTGCCCGTCTGCGCGTTTGCGAAAACATGGTCGCGCCCAATGTACGAATACACATCCATAAAGCCACCGGCGAGCGCCAAGATGATGCCCAGCTCAATAGACTCCGATATCTGTTTGGCACGCTGCATCGTCGTACATCCTCCTTGTTGACGACCCTCTCGTGCGTTGGCGGAAACATATCCGCCGTTCATACTGTAACCCATTGACAACATGGCGTGGGCGCGAGACGGGTTCTCCAACGCGCAGATACA
>USJQ01000259.1 GCA_900554985.1 uncultured Collinsella sp.
TCATCGACTGCGGCCACGGCGTCAAGATCGGCGGCGACCAGTGCCAGGTCATCGCCGGCCCCTGCTCCGTCGAGGGCGAGAACCTCATCCGCATCGCCCGCCGTGTGAAGGCCGCCGGCGCCACGATGCTGCGAGGCGGCGCCTACAAGCCCCGCACCTCCCCGTACGCCTACCAGGGCATGGGCCCCGCCGGCCTGGACCTGCTGTGCGAGGCATCCGCCGAGCTCGACATGCCGATCGTCACCGAGATCATGGACCCGCGCGACGTGCAGGTCTTCCTGGACAAAAAGATCGACGTCATGCAGATTGGCGCTCGCAACGCCCAGAACTTCCCCCTGCTCAAAGAGGTCGGCAAGACCAAGACTCCGGTCCTACTCAAGCGTGGCATGTCCGGCACCGTCGACGAGCTGCTTATGGCAGCCGAGTACATCATGAGCGAGGGCAACGACAACGTCATCCTGTGCGAGCGCGGCATCCGCACCTTCGAGACCCGCACCCGCAACACCTTCGACCTCAACGCCGTGCCGGTGCTGCACCACCTGTCACACCTGCCCGTCGTCGCCGACCCCAGCCACGCCACCGGTTACACCCGCTATGTTGAGCCCATGGCGCTCGCCGCGACTGCCTGCGGCGCCAACGGTCTGGAGATCGAGGTCCACGACGACCCGAGCCACGCTTGGTCCGACGGTGCTCAGGCCCTCACCCCCGACCAGTTCGACGACACCATGCGCCGCATCCGCGCTATCCGCGAGGTCGTCTGCCAAGAGACCGTTCAGGAGTAGCCCATGGGTACGGTGAGAAACGCACGCGTTAACCAGGGTGGCCCCAAGTGCGCCGGCATCGTGGGCCTGGGCCTCATCGGCGGCAGCTTTGCCCGCGGCTATGCGCAGGCGGGCGTCCGCGTGCTGGCCTGGGACCCCGATGACGACGTCATGACGGCCGCCAGCATGGGCACCGTTGCCGGCGAGCTCAACGACGAGACGCTCGGCGAGTGCGACATCATCGTCCTGGCATGCTATCCCGAGGCCTGCATCGAGTGGCTCGAGGCGCACGCCCAGGCACTCGCCGACGCCACCGACACCGAGGCCATCATGGGCCCCGTGGTGATCGACACCGTTGGCGTCAAGTGTATCGTGTGCGAGCGCACCTTTGAGCTTGCCCGCGAGCACGGTTTTTACTTTGTGGGCGCGCACCCCATGGCGGGCACGCAGTTCTCGGGCTACGCGCATTCCCGCGCCGACCTGTTCCAGGGCGCCCCGCTCGTGCTCGTACCGCCCGCGGTGGACGATGCGCTCAAGCTGGAGCTTTTGGGCCAGGTGCGCGAGATGGTACGCCCCTTGGGCTTTGGCAAGTTCAGCGTGACCAGCGCCGCCGAGCACGACCGCGTCATCGCCTTTACGAGCCAGCTCGCGCACGTCGTCTCCAACGCCTATGTTAAGAGCCCGACCGCTCAGGTCCACCACGGTTTTTCGGCCGGCAGCTACCGCGACCTCACCCGCGTGGCGCACCTCAATCCGCAGATGTGGTCCGAGCTCATGATCGACGACGCCGATGCGCTCGCCTTCGAGATCAACCATCTGATTGAATCGCTCGGCGCCTACAGCCGCGCCCTTAAGGAACGCGACCAGCGCTATCTGGAGAATCTCCTTGCCGAGGGCGATCGCATCAAGCGCGCACTCGACGACGAGGCCTCCCACTAGACAACCCATCACGCCAGGTCGAAAGGACCGAAGCTTATGGCGATTACCATCGATATCGACACTGCACGCCCCTATCAGGTGCATGTTGGCACGTTTTTGCTGGAGCAGGCAGGCCCGCTCGTCCGCGCCACCGCCGGCGGCACCAAGGCCGTCATCGTGACAGACACCAACGTGGGCCCGCTCTACCAGATGCCCGTTAAGCAGAGCCTGGAGGCGTCAGGCTACGAGGTGAGCATCTGCACCTTGGAGGCCGGCGAGGCCCATAAGCGCGCCGAGACCTATATTGCCATTTTGGAGTTTGTGGCCGAGCACGAGCTTTCGCGCTCCGACGTGATCGTGGCACTCGGCGGCGGCGTCGTGGGCGACGTGGCGGGCTTTGTGGCCGCCACCTACATGCGCGGCTGCAAGTTTGTGCAGATCCCCACGAGCCTGCTCGCCATGGTGGATTCGTCGGTGGGCGGCAAGACCGCCATAGACCTGGCTGCCGGCAAGAACCTGGCCGGCGCCTTTTGGCAGCCGAGCGTGGTTATTGCCGACGTGGGGTGCCTGGCCACCCTCACGCCCGAGCAGTTCGCCGACGGCTGCGGCGAGGTCGTCAAGCACGCCGTAATCGCCGACCCGGAGCTTTTCGCCGAGCTGGAGAAGACCCCG
>USJQ01000260.1 GCA_900554985.1 uncultured Collinsella sp.
GGCCTACGAGTTCGACCGCGTGGTCTACCTGTCTAATTTCCTTACCCCGCATACCGATATCATGGGCGATATCGAGCTGCTGCGCTCGGTCTTTCGTGCGTGCACGGGTCGCCGGGTCCAGCTGCTGTATGTAGCGGCGCCCGCGGGTGCCGAGGGTGCCTCCGACGCCGCGGGGCGAACGGGCAAGGGGATTATTGCCCGCGCGGCCAACGACCTGTGCCGCCATTACGCTGCGCACGAAGGCGTTCAGGCAAAGATTCTGCGCGCGCCTTTCCTGTATACTGCCTCTTCCGCGCTGGATGATCCGTTTTTGGTGCCGCTGTTCGACGCGTGCTTAACCGGATCGGTCGCTTTGCAGGGCGCGGAGGACGCGCCGTTTCCGCTGCTGTGTGCCGAGGAACTCGCGGTGCTGGTGCGCCGCATCTTTGACAGCTGGGACGCCTCCTTTGAGACGCTCGACGTTGCCGATACCTTCCATCACACCTCAGGTGAGGTGGGCGAGGCCCTCAAGGCGCTGTTTCCAGGGCTCTCAGTTGCCTATGGCGATTCTGCCGGCTATGCCCTGCCCGTCAGCGACATCGTTCGCGTTCGCTATGGCTGGTTTCAGCGCTACGATCTGCTTCGTGATCTTTCGACCATTCAGGCTCGCTGGGATGCTGGCCGCGCAGGGAAGGTCAACCCCTTGCGCACCGCCATCGACCGCATCCAGCTGCACACGCTGCCTATTAAATGCCTGGAGACGGGCGTTTCCTGGGTCCTGTTCGAGGTGCTGGATCATCTGTTCTCCCAGTCGGCCCAGCTCAACGTGCTCGATTATCGCCTGCTCTACGTCGTGCTCATCGGCACACTGTATGGCCTGGACTTTGGCCTAGTTGCGGCGCTGTTGGCATCGGTGGGCTTGGCTGTGAGCTACTTTACCCAGTATGGCTATACCTTCCAGGGCCTATTCTACGAGCCGTCTAACTGGCTGCCGTTTATCGCGTACTTTGTGGTGGGCGCCGTGTGCGGCTATGTGCAGCTGCGCAACAGCGAGGCCATTAAGGTGGAGCGCGACCAAAACGAGCTCGTGCGCAATCGCAATACGTTCCTCACGCAGCTCTATCACGATGCCATCGAGGACAAGCGCACGTACAAACGCCAGATTGTGGGACGTCACGATAGCTTCGGCAAGATTTTTGCCGTGACGCAAGAGCTCGATGTGCTCAACCCGCGCGACATCTACCGCAAGTGCTGCGAGCTCATGGGCGAGATTCTCGAAAACGATTCGGTGGCGATCTCCCAAGTTTCGGGCGGGGCGTTTGCACGTCTGGTGGCGACGAGTCGCGTGATTGCCGAAGACGCCACGCGCTCGCTCACGCTTGAGCAGCTTGCGCCCCTTTTGGGCGGCGGGGGTCGTTCGAACCTGTGGGTGAATCGCGAGCTGACGCCGGGGCTTCCCATGTTTGGATACACGATCGAGCGCGACGGGGCACCCGCCGTGTTGATCTTTGTGCGTCGTGCGACCGAGAACCAAATGACGCTCTATTACCAAAACCTGTTCCGCATCTTGTGCGGCTTGGTCGAAAGTGCGCTGGGTCGTGCCTTTGACTATGAGGCGGTGGCGCAGGATAAACGCTGCGTCGATGGCACTTGCGTGCTCAAGCAGGCGGCCTTTGGCCAGGAGCTCGCGGCCGAGCAGGCGCTGGCAGACGGTAAGATGGGGAGCTTTTTGCTCCTGCGCGTGGTGCCGGGCATGGAACCGGTGGGCGGGCTGGTGGGCGCGATTGGGTCGGCAATCCGCGAGAGCGATGCGGCGGGTCTGGTCGATGGTGACGTGCTCTACCTGCTTATGCGTCAGGCAAAGGCGTGCGACTTGCCCATTATCCGCGAGCGCCTAAGCGCGAAGCAGATTGCGGTGGAGCCCGTCGACGGCGAGGACATCGTGGCGCTGCTGCAGCACATTGCCGACACTGGTAACGGCGAGGGGGATGTCGATTGATCTCGCTTGTCGTTGCTGCCGTCTTGCTGCTGATTCATGCGCTGGTTTGCCTGGTGCTGTGGACGCTTATGAAGTTGGGCCTGCTGCCGGTGCGCGGGCATATGCTGGCCGTGATGGTACTCGTGCCGTTGTGGGGGCCGCTGCTGGTGGTGCTGCTTATCGCGCGCAGCGCCGTGTTTGGTGCGGACCCCAAGGACGCCACGTTAGAATCGCTACGCATTAACGACGAGCTGCATCGCAGCATCTTGGTGCACGACCGTGAAGCCGATGCAGGCGTGATCCCCCATCAACTTCTTGTAGGTTTCTACGGCATTTTCACGTAGAGAAGCAATATGATTCTTTCCTACGGTTGCCA
>USJQ01000261.1 GCA_900554985.1 uncultured Collinsella sp.
GATCGAGCGCTTTGTGACTGCCTACCAGGAAGGGCTGACGCCCAACCCGTGCATTATCTGCAACCGCCACATTAAGTTTGGCGCGCTGCTCGATGCAGCGCTGGACATGGGCTGCGACTACATCGCAACGGGACATTACGCCAAAACAAGCCAGGCGCGCGACGGAACCTGGCAGCTGCACCGCGGCGAGGACCCCAAAAAGGACCAGAGCTACTTTTTGTATTCGCTTACGCAGAAGCGTCTGGCGCACACGATCTTTCCGCTGGCAGGCTTGGACAAAGAGCACGACGTGCGCCGGATTGCCGCCGAGCAGGGCTTTGCCAACGCCAAGAAGGCCGAAAGCGAGGATATCTGCTTTATCGCAGATGGCGACTATGCGGGCTATATCGAGCGCCGCTGCGGACATGCCGCCGAGCCGGGCGACATTGTGTGGCGCGACGGCAGCGTGGTCGGACGCCATAACGGTGCGCTGCGCTATACCATCGGCCAGCGCAAGGGCTTGGGCGTCGCGATGGCGCATCCCGTGTACGTAACGGGCGTCGATGCCGCCAACAACATTGTGCATCTGGGCGAGGCCGAGGACCTGACGGCCACAGCGCTCACGGCCAACGACTGGATCTGGAGCGCCCCTGCCGACCGCATGGAGGCGGAGCTCGATGCCGGCGGCATTCGCGTGGGTGCCAAGTACCGCTACCGTCAAAAGGACCAGGCGGCAACCCTTACACGTGACGCCGACGGACAAATGCTGCTGACCTTTGACGAGCCGCAGCGAGCCATCGCCCCCGGCCAGGCCGTTGTGATCTACCGCGGCGACATCGTCCTGGGCGGCGGCACCGTTACGACAGCCATCAAGTAGCCCCATCCCCTTCATAAATTGCGGTGAAATAGGGACTGTTTAAGCGTTTAAAACCGCCAAACAGTCCCTATTTCACCGCAACTTAGAGAGGACGGCCTCGGTCGGTACTGCCGTATCAGCCGAGGCCGCTGCATCGCTAGCGCTGTACGTAGGCGCGGACGAGCTCGAAGGTGTTGCGCACGCCGTCCATGTGGCTACGCTCGTAGTTGTGGCTCGCATACACGCCGGGGCCGATCAGACCATGGCGAATGTCGTAGCCGGCAGAGAGCGTGGCTTCGACGTCCGAACCGTAATGCGGATACACGTCGATAGCGTAATCGAGCTCAAGCTCGCGCGCGATATTGGACAGCGCCGTCACCAGGTCGTAGTTGTACGGACCGCCCGAATCCTTGGCGCAGATCGACACCATGTGCTCGGTGCAGCCTAGGTCGTCGCCCACGCAGCCCATGTCAACGCTGATCATCTCGCGCGTGTCGGCCGGCACGAAGGCGCCGCCGTGGCCCACCTCCTCGTACACGGTAAAGAGCAGCGAAACCTTACGCGAAAGCGTCACCTCGCCAGCGGCGACGGCACGCGCCAAACCCAACAAAATGGCGGCCGATAGCTTGTCATCCAGGAAGCGGCTCTTAATGTAGCCGCTCTCCGTCACCGTCGTGCGAGGATCCATAGCGATGATGTCGCCGGTCTGAATACCCAGCTCGAGCACATCGTCCTTGCTGTCGACGTTCTCGTCGAGCAAGATCTCCATGTTCTTCTCGATAGTCTTGACCGGCTGGTCGGCCACGGGCGCCGAAGGCTCGGTGTTAAGAACCACGCCCGTGTAGACATTGCCGTCGCGCGTGTAGACGGTGCAGTTCTCGCCATCGGCCGTAGACCACTGATGCCCACCGAGCGTCGTGGGGCGCAGGCGGCCATTGTCCTTAATGGAACGCACCATGGCGCCTAGGGTATCGACATGGCTCGCCAGTACGAGCGGCTCGCCCTCGCCGCCAAGCTCAACGAGCACGTTACCCTTATTAGAACGCTCAGGTCCAAACCCCATATCGCGCAGGGTCTCCATCAGATAATCAGTCGCCGCACGGGTATAGCCGGTAGGGGAGGCAATAGAAGTCAGCGTCTTAAGCTGTCCTGCGATATAGGAGAGCGTCTCCTCTAGAGAGGCATCAATATTAGAAGTCATATGCATCCTTCCAAGTAAAACTAAGACCGAGTCCCGATTTTAACCGTTCTGCACGTGCAATGCCCCAGGAGCCGAGCCGCCTCCAGACGTCCCCGCACCGGTTTTGTGCACGTGCACGGTTTACGATCTCAATGCTGCATAGATCCTATTGGTATTTGCATAGAAATGAGGCATCTTTTTGCTTCGTCTCAGGGTGCCCCACCTTGGACCGTGCAAAAAACGGAGTATTCAGCACCGTGGGCCCCAACGGCCCCATCACGAAC
>USJQ01000262.1 GCA_900554985.1 uncultured Collinsella sp.
AATCCATCGCCGGACTGCGGCACGACGCCGGACATCAAAAATGGAATGGCAACCAGACCCGTCAGGATCGAGGACGGCAGCGCATGGCCGAAGATCGCCACGACAAAGCTCGTCTCCAAACCCATAAACAGCAAGATGATGCTGTAAATCACATTAATGACGAGCGCGAAGGTGCCCACCGTGATGCCGCGCGCACTCGGGGTACCGCCCGTCTGACCAACGGCGCTGTGCACCAGGGCAAAAGAACCCACGGTCAGCAGGAGCGACATAACGCCCACCGGCACGGCAGCGGACAGGTCATAGAACAAGCCGCTGCAAAACCCGCACGCGACGGCACGGGTCGGGTCGCCCGAGAACACGCTTAGGCACACCAGGATAATCATAAAGTTGACGCGACCGCCCGCAATGGAGATCTGCGGTGCCAGGCCTGCCTGCAGCAGCACGCACACAATGGCGGCGATTACAAACGTGCGGGAGCTCATCCCCTGCTCGTGTAGATCCATGGACATGCCCCCTATTCGCTCGAGCCGGAATCGGTCGTCTCGGACGTGTCGGAACTGTCATCCGGGCTCTCGTCCTTCGTCTTGGTCGCAGCATCGCGCGACGTTCCCTGCGGCGTGCTGTTGGCCGTGTTCACGTCCTCATCCGAGGCCGACTGTTCGTCGGTCAGCGAGGTAATGACCAGCACTTCCTCGTTGTTCTCGGCCGTCGTCTGGGCGCGCACCACAATGGTGTAGTACACGTCGTTAGCCGATTTCTCAACAGACGAGACGGTGCCGAGCGGTAGACCCTTGGGGAACACACCGCCAATGCCCGAGGTCACGATGATGTCGCCAACCTTAACGTCGGAATCGACGCTCACGTACTCAAGACGCAGCGTGCCGTCAGCCTGACCCTGCAGCATGCCCTGGGCGCGCGTGTCCTGCACCATAGCGGACACGCCCGAGTTCTCATCGCCAATCAGGCGCACGGTGGACGTCTTGGCCGAGACCTCGATAATCTGGCCTATGACACCGGCAGAACTCGTCACAGGCATGTTGATGGTAAGACCGTCGGCAGAACCCTTATCGATGGTGACGGTCGAGGTCCAGGCATCGCCCGAAGCGCCGACGATACGAGCTGCGGTTGATTTGAGGTTGTAGGTCGACTGCAGGCCGACCAGCCCCTCCAGTCGCTCGGCGGTCTTTTGAGCCTCGGAGAGCTCGGCAGCCTTAGAGGTCAGTTCCTCGTTGTGCTTCTTAAGCTCGTCAAGCGTGTCCTGCGACGCCGTAAGGTTAGAGAACACGTTACCGATCGCATTGAAGGGAGCCGCCACAGCCGAGCCCACAAAGCGCACCGGCGAGGTAATCGTCGTCACGCCCGAGCGCACGGCATGAATCGGTCCCGCCTCGCCCTCGCGGATGTAAAACGTGAGCAGCAACACCGAAATCAGGCTGAAAACAATCAACGGGCGCATACCCGTTGATTGTCGCTTGGTATTCAGATTTGTGGAGAAACCCGAAGATCGTGCCAAATGGAATCCACCTTTTGGAAATTAAGCATTGGTCTGGACGAAGCCGCCATCAAACGCATTGGCCTCGAGCACGCGGGCACAGCCGTTAACAACGTTATCGAGCGCCGTGGGGCTGACGTTGACCGAAACGCCGGTCTCATCGCGCAGGCGCACATCGAGACCGCGCAGCAGCGCGCCGCCACCGGTCAGCAAAATGCCATAGTACATAAGGTCCGAGGCAAGATCGGGAGGCGTAGCGTCGAGTGCGTCCTTGACGGCCTTGGCCATCTCGTCGAGCGGCTTGTTGAGTGCGCGACGAATCTCCTCGCTCTCGATGCGCACGGTCTTGGGCAGACCGGTGATCACGTCGCGGCCGTTGACCTCGACGTCGAGCTCATCCTTGAGCGGCACGGCGGAGCCGACCTTGATCTTGATGTCCTCTGCCGTACGCTCGCCGATGGCCAGGTTGTAGGCATCACGAACGTGCGTGAGGATGGCCTGATCGAACTCGTCGCCGGCAATACGGATGGACTGCGAGACGACGATGCCGCCCATAGCGATAACGGCAACCTCGGTGGTACCGCCACCGATGTCGATGACCATGGAGCCGGTGGGTTCCTCGACGGGCAGGTCGGCGCCGATGGCAGCCGCCATGGGCTCTTCGATCAGATAGGCCTGGCGGGCACCGGCCTGGATCGTGGCCTCAAAGACAGCGCGCTTCTCGACCGACGTGACACCGGAGGGAACGCAGACGACAACACGCGGACGCGGAGTCCACGGATAGCGCTTCTCGGACGCCTTGTCG
>USJQ01000263.1 GCA_900554985.1 uncultured Collinsella sp.
CCCAGCTCGCCCGCGAGCTCAACCTTAAGGCCGCCAACATCGAGGCGGCCGTCAAGCTCATCGACGAGGGCAACACCATCCCCTTTATCTCGCGCTACCGCAAGGAGGCCACGGGCGGCATGGACGACGTCGCCCTGCGCGCACTCGACGAGCGCCTGTCCTACCTGCGCAATCTTGAGCAGCGCAAAGAGGACGTCATCCTGCTCATCGACGCCCAGGGCAAACTCACGCCCGAGCTCGAGCAGCAGATTCGCGAGGCCACGCAGCTCCAGCGTGTCGAGGACCTCTACAAGCCCTACCGCAAAAAGCGCATGACCCGCGCGCAGAAGGCCCGCGACGCAGGCCTGGAGCCGCTTGCCAACATGATCATCATGCAGGCCTCGGCCAAGGGCAGCGCACTCGACGCCGCCGCGGCCTACGTCAACGAGGGGGCCGGCTTCGACACGCCCGAAAAGGCGCTCGCCGGCGCCGCCGACATCGTGGCCGAGACTGTGGCCGAGGACCCCGAGAACGTCGCCGACCTGCGTGCCTTTACGCAAAACACCGCAGACATCGTCGTCGAGGCCACCGACCCCACCGAGAAGACCCCCTACGAGCCGTACTACAGCTATGATGAGCCGCTGCGCCGTATACCCAACCACCGCGTGCTGGCTATCGACCGCGGTGAGCGCGAGGGCAAGCTCCGCGTGCGCGTGAACGTCGACGGCGCCGCCGCCACGGCACGCCTCGGCAGCCGTTGGCCCCGACGCCAGGGCGTCTTCGCGCCCGTCTTTGACGCCGCCATCGCCGACGGCTACAAGCGCCTCATGGCCCCCTCGCTGGAGCGCGAGGCCCGCGCCAAACTCACCGTCCGTGCGCAGACCGAGGCCATCAATGTCTTTGCCAAGAATCTCGAGGGCCTGCTCTCGGCACGCCCCGTGCGCGGCGCCCGCGTGCTCGTGCTCGATCCGGGCTACCGCACCGGCTGCAAGGTCGCCGTCATGGACGAGACCGGCAAGCTGCTCGACCACGGCGTGGTCTATCCCACCAAGCCGCGCCACGACGTCGCCGGCACCAAGCGCGAGCTCGCCCGCCTCGTCAAAAAGGACAGCGTCAACACCATCGTCATCGGCAACGGCACCGCCAGCCGCGAGACCGAGGAAGTCGTCTCGGAGTTCATCGCCGAGCAGGCGCCTGAGCTGCGATACGCCATCGTCAACGAGGCCGGCGCATCGGTGTACTCCGCCTCCGAGCTCGCCAGCCAGGAGTATCCCGATCTGGACGTCACCGTGCGTGGCGCCATGAGCCTGGGCCGCCGTCTACAGGACCCGCTGGCAGAGCTCGTCAAGATCCCGCCCCAGTCCATCGGCGTTGGCCAGTACCAGCACGACCTTGACCAGGCCGAGCTCTCGCGCACTCTGGGCCACGTGGTGGAGGACGTCGTCAATCGCGTGGGCGTCGACGTGAATACCGCGAGCGCAAGCCTGCTGGGATACGTATCGGGCATCACGCCGAGCGTGGCCAAAAACATCGTGGCCTACCGCGAGGAAAACGGCGCCTTTACCGATCGCCGTCAGCTTAAGAAGGTCCCCAAGCTGGGACCCAAGGCATATCTCAACGCCGCGGGCTTTTTGCGCATCAGCGGCGGCAAGAACCCACTCGACGCGACAAGCGTCCACCCCGAGAGCTACGAGGTGGCCACATCCGTCCTGAAGCGCGCCGGCGTTGGGGCCAGCGAGCTCAGCCGCGGCGGCGTGCCCGACATCGAGCGCCGTCTGGGCAGCATCTCGGCACTGGCCAGCGACCTAGGCTGCGGTACCCTCACGCTCATCGACATCGTTAACGAGCTCAAGAAGCCCGGCCGCGACCCGCGCGACGACGCGCCCGAGGTGGTCTTTAGCCGCTCAGCGCTTTCCATCGACGACCTGGAACCCGGCATGGAACTCAAGGGCACGGTGCGCAACGTCGTCGACTTTGGCGCGTTCGTCGACGTGGGCGTGCACCAGGACGGCCTCGTGCATATCTCCAAGCTGGCCAACCGCTTTGTCAAGCACCCGAGCGACGTGGTGCGCGTCGGTGACACGGTCAAGGTGTGGGTCGAGAAGGTCGATCGCGACCGCAAAAAGATCTCCCTCACCATGGTACAGGGCAAGTAAACCGCCAAAGCAAAGGTACCCCCTGTAGCGATGTGCAAAATCGCGAGTATTCTGCAAATTCCACCGTTCCGGATGCCCCTCAGAGGTAGCGCGCAGAGATGTGGTGTAAGAGGCGGGGCATGCCCCGCCTCCGCCCTTTCTTGAAAGGGAGGGGACACCGC
>USJQ01000264.1 GCA_900554985.1 uncultured Collinsella sp.
TGACGATGACGATGCCGTCGACGGGCAGCGACTGGAAGACGGTGAGCGCGACGTCGCCTGTTCCCGGAGGCATGTCGACCAGCAGGTAGTCGATGGGGCCCCACGAGGTCTCGCTCCAGAACTGCCTAATGGCGCCTGCGATGACCGGACCGCGCCAAAGGACGGGGTCGGTCTCGTTTTGGAGCAGAAGGTTGGAGCTCATGACCTTGACGCCGTGCTCGGAGATTTCGGGCAGCATGAGGTTGCCAAGGGCATGGACGTGGCGTCCGCTCATGCCGAACATCTTGGGGATAGAGGGACCGGTGATGTCGGCATCGAGGACGCCGACCTTGTGGCCGTGACGGGCAAGCTCGGTGGCGATGGCGCCGGTGACAGACGACTTGCCGACACCGCCCTTGCCGGAAAGCACGGCGATGACGCGTTTGACCTCGGACAGCGTGTTCTCCTCAAATTGCGACGGCGACGTTTGTCCGCCGGCGGCGTGTGCGTGCTCGCAACCCATGTATGACTCCTTTGTATATGTTGGGGCCGGAGCCCCGTGATGTGACACGAGCGTCATTGTACCCTCGTTTGCGAGCGGGAGTCATTTGCGATGCATTTGGGCCGAGCGTGCTTGCAATACGATGGGCCCAAGCGAATGGGCGGGCTTACTGAACTTTGCTGGCGAACTCGAGGTATTGCATGCGCTGCAGCTTGTCGATCGTCGAGGTGTATGGGCTGTCTTCAGATTCCAAGTTGTAGCGCAGCCCGTCGGCACCGAGATAGCCGGCGACATTGATGGTGGGCACATCTGACCTTGTTGCAAGCAGGGCCTTTTGATAGTCGGTGAGCGGGGCGCCGATCTTATTAAGGGTAATGGCTGCAATCTCGTTTGCCCCGACGGTGTCGTAGACGTTGAGCTCGGTATTGCCGGCGATTTCATAGTTAGCCCAGACGAAATAGGTTGACTGATAGACACGGAAAGCGTGGCTTGCCGTGTCTTCCTGAGGGTACAGCTCGTCGTTGAGAGTCGTTGCGGCGCTCGGCTGATGGTCGCCAAAAAAGACAAGAACAACCGGTCTGCCGATATTGCGGAGCTCGTTGATAAAGTACTCGAGGTCCCGGTCGGATGCGTTGATGCAGGTGAGATAGGTGTTGAGCGCGCTATTGGCGCCCTCGCTGGCTCCCTCGACCCAATAGTTTGTCAGCTCTTCGGCGGGAACGGTGCCATAGTCGTAGCCGCCGTGATTTTGCATCGTGACGTCAAAGATGAACTGCGGCGCTTCGTCGGTTCTAAGCAGGTCGAGTATCTTGTCGTAGGTGGCGTAGTCGCATACGCCGGCATGGTAACAGGGCGCACCTTCGAAATCGCCGAGTGAAAGAAAGTCTCCAAAGCCCAGCTGCTGATAGATCTTATCTCGATGGTAGTTGACGGGGTTTTGCGGGTGCATAGCGGTAGCGGTATACCCAAGCTCTTTAAGGTCCTTTGCCAGGCTGTTGACGCCATTCATCTGATACAGCTGATAGGGGATCTTGCCTAATCCGACAAAGGCCGTTGTCGCTCCGGTCAAAAATTCGAATTCGGAGTTTGCCGTTCCGCCACCGGTGACCGAAGCGAGCATGGTGCCGCGAACAAGTGTGTCGGGAAGCGAGTTGTAGAATGCGGGGCCGGTGTACCCGGCCGCCTGGAGCTGCTCAAAGCACGAAAGGTCGCTAAAACTCTCGTTCATGACGGCAACAATCGTCGGCTTGATTTCATTGAACTGGGCAACGGCAGCCGCGTGCTGCTCGCTCGAGCCATACGTGCTGTCGTAGGTGGCGGCGAGCTCCTGCTCGATGCTCTGCGCCTCATCGGGCGTATAGCCTTCGGGCTTCTCAATGGGCAACTCGTTGACCATTTCGGTGAACGAAGTGATAAAACCCTGAGACGTATATGTGGTGATGGGCTGCCAACGGTCAAATCCAAAATCCAGCGCCTGCTCCAAGTCGATGCTGGAAAAGCCTGAGAGCCCCACAACGGTCACTAGCAGAAAAGCGCAGAGGTTAGCGGCGATTGCGGGGAAGACATGGGTGGGCGTACGGAGCTTTCGCGGTCGGATAAGCGAAAGAAGCCCCAGGGAAATCTCCAGCAGGGCGAGAGAGGTTACGATTCCGGCGGTAAAGGTAAACTCGTATCCCTCGCTCACTTCCATTGCGGTGCCAAGGGCCAAGATATCGCTTGGCAGGATGGCTTCGCCTTTAAACGCTATGACGAAGTGCTCGGCAATGCCAAGGATGCCAC
>USJQ01000265.1 GCA_900554985.1 uncultured Collinsella sp.
ACGGCCAATCTCATCGGCCTCGAGCAAGGTTCCGTCGACCATAAGACGACGGACGCCGGCGTCGAGCAACTGCGGTACCTGCGGCGTGAGGTCGATGGGGTAAGCATCGTACAAGCGAGAGCGGCCATGGATGTCGGTGCGTACGGGCATGACCTTGCCGTCGATATTCTTGAGCGAGAGCTTGCGGGCACGCAGGCGGCAGTTGGCGCAATCGTGGATGCAGCCGTTGGCAACCTGCAGAATGCAATGCTCGCTTGTCATGACGCGTGGGCGGCCAAAGACGGTGATGCCCAGAGTCGCGGGCGCGGCGGCGCCGAACGAGACAATCTCGTCGAGCGTGATCTCGGGCGAGAGCCAAAACGCACCGGCCCCGCGCTCGGCAAGCGCCTCCATGCAGGGCGTGTTGTGCACCGGCAGGCAAGAGCGAATCTCGGCCGTGGCGCCAACCTGGGCGGCCAGGGCAAGCTCAGAGATGTTGCCAATAGCGACCGTGGCGCCGGCAACAACCCACGGGTCGACGCGCTCGTGGTCAACGGCACGGCAGACCTCGTCGAGCACGGGCACGATGCCCTGCTCAAACGCATCGGCGGGGGAGAGCTCGGCCGCATCGAGCGCGTCGGTGGTCATGTAGATGCGCGTTGCACCCTCCGCTCGCGCTGCCTCGGCGGCCTCGAGCGAGGTGACGGTGGCGCAGATCTGCGGCTCGTCGCGGTAGTGCTCGGGCATGGGCCGCGTACATTTGTCGAGCACCGGCAGCTCGAGCGTGCGGGCACGCTCGTCATACGGTGCCAGAATGGCCTCCTCCAGCGCCTTGCAGGCGGCGGCGCGCACCTTGTGCACAGCGGAGAAGCCCATGCCGCAGCCCTTATCGAGCGCCACATCAAAGCTCGCGGACTCAAAGGGCGAGGACCCCATGCGGCCCACATGCTCTACCAGATCGGACGCCTCGACCGCGCGGGTCTTGGCGGCCTCGACGGTAAAGCCCGTGGCCGTGGCCGTAAGCGAAGGGGCGTCGCAGCAAGTAAGCGTGACGGCAAACGGTTCGCCCAAACGCGCCACAACGGTTACATCAACGGCGCGGCGGCGCAGCACATCGCGCTTGAGCGCGGCGCCGGCAGCGTCAATGGCGCGCTGGCTTCGAATCACGCGCACGCGGCAGCCCTCGGGCATGCTGCGAGGCACGCGGCACTCGATGATGTCACCGGCGGCGGCATCATCGGCGGCAATGGTGGTCAGGAACTGGTCAAACTCGTTATCGTGGCGAAGCTCCAGCAGGTCGCCCTTGCCCACGGGCTCAAACAACTCAATGCGGGCGATGGCGGCGCGCCGACGGCGGTCGTCGGGCTTGAGGCCGCGCACATCGCGGTTGGCCGGGCGGCTGCCCAGCACCGTGCCCACGATCTGGCCGCGGTTGTTGGAGCGCTCGTAGCTCATCATCTCGTCACCCGAGGTACCGTCTTGGTAGGCGTGCGTAAAGTCGCGGTTAAAGCAGCGCTTGAGCTGTCGCTGGCGGGCCGCATCCTCATCCTTAGAGGTCGAAACATCGGCCAGCATGTCATCAATCTGATGACGATACACGTCGACGATGGAATACACGTAATCGGGGGCCTTCATGCGGCCCTCGAGCTTGAGCGATGCGGCGCCGGCGTCATACAGACGGCGAACAAGCTGCGAAGTGTTGGTGTCGCGCGGGCACAGCGCGCGCTCGCGTCCGGCAGGGGAGAGCGAGCGGCCGTTCTCGTCAATTAGCTTGTAGGGTAGGCGGCAGGGCTGGGCGCACATGCCGCGGTTGGCCGAGCGGCCAGCCATGGCAAAGCTCGACAGCAGGCACAGACCCGAGTAGCAAAAGCAGATGGCACCGTGGCTAAAGACCTCAAGGTCCACATCGGGCGCGGCGTTGTGAATGGCGGCGATCTCGTCGATGGAGAGCTCGCGCGAGAGAGTCACGCGGTCGGCGCCCTGCTCACGGCACCAAAGGGTTCCGCGGTCGTCGTGGATGTTCGCCTGGGTCGAGATGTGTGTCTCGATGCCGGGCATGGTGCGCTTGACCTCAAAGAACAGACCCCAGTCCTGGATAATGAAGGCGTCGGCGCCCAGCGTGGAGCAGCGATGGATGAGTTGCAGCGCATCGCCCATCTCAGACTGCTTGATGACGATGTTTACCGTGACGTAGACGCGCGACCCGGCTAGATGCGCGGCGCGGCAGGCTTGCTCAAAGGCCTCGTCGGTAAAGTTGGTTGCCTTGC
>USJQ01000266.1 GCA_900554985.1 uncultured Collinsella sp.
GGGGGCTTTGCTCAGGATGCTCGATGTAATCGGCCAGGTCATCGCGCGAGGCAATGACCGAGGTCGCCACCCCCGAGCGCTCGGCAACCAAGCGAATAAGCGCATACATCAGGTCCGTCACGCTCTCAAGCTCCGGCGAAATCTGGCGATGCCCGCGCACCATGAGCGGCAGGCGATCGTGCGGGCAGCTTGCGCCGCGCTTGATGGCCATGAGCGCGCCGTCCACGTCGCGCTCCCCCAGCTGATCGGTACCGCGGATGCTACGGAACTCCTCAACGCGAACGGGATTGCGCTTGACGAGCGCCAGCAGCGTATCGTCGGACATGACCCACTTGCGCGGGATGTTGCGGCGCTCGGCGCGGTCCTCGCGCCAGGCGGCGAGCTCGCGCGCAATGCCCAGCTGATGGCGGCTGCACGAGTTGATGCGCTTGACCTTGCGGAATGCCTCATGGCGGTCGGCGCGGTAGTGCGACTCGTCTGCCAGCGGGCGCAGCTCATCGAGCACCCAATCCACACGGCCCAGCTCGCGCAGGCGGCTCATCATCTCGGTATAGGCAACGATCAGATACTTGACGTCATCGATCGCGTACTCAATCTGCTTATCGGTCAGCGGGCGGCGCGACCAGTCGGTCAGCGACTCGGTCTTAGGCAACGAAACGCCGCAGAACGTCTGCACGAGCGCACCGTAGGAAATCTGCTGGCGCTCGCCCAAAAAGGCGGCGGCGACCTGCGTGTCAAAAATCGGACGCGGCAGCGCGCCCACGGTATGAAGCATGACCTCCATATCCTGCGAGCAAGCGTGGAAGACCTTGGTCACGCTCTCATCGGCCATAAGCTCGGCCAGCGGCGAAAGGTCGTCGATTACCAGGGGATCGACCGCTACGCTCTCGGCAGGGGTGGCAATCTGGACCAGGCACAGACGCGGATGGAACGTGCGCTCGCGCAAAAACTCGGTATCGACGGCAATCGCGTCGAACTCACGGGCGCGCTGGCAAAAGTCGAGTAGAGCCTGATGTGTGGAAATGTACATATCAACCCATCGAATAAGGTTAGGCCCGAAAAACACGGGTAGGATATCGGCATTGCCTTACAACTATACTCGGTTAGTCACAGAACGGGAACGTAAGTATGCGCTGCCTTATCATCCACAACCCGGCATCGGGCCCCAGCTCAGATGAAATCTACGCGTTCACGCACGCCCTCGCGCAGGGCGGCGACGAGGTCGTGATGCGTTTTATCGGCGATGGCATGGAACCCGAGGACGCCGTGGCGGACGTGCGCGAGTTTGATCGCGTGGTGATTTCGGGCGGCGACGGCACCGTCTCCAACGTGCTCGACCAGATGCGCGGATGCGGTGTCCCCACGCTCGTCTTCCCCTCCGGTACGGCCTGCCTGTTCTTCAACAACATCGGTAATGCCCCCGAGGCAGCGGCGCTTGCCAAGGCTTGCCGTGCCGGTCGCACGGTCAAAGTCGACATGGGCGAGCTCTTTTGGCTCGACGAGAACGGCAACGAGAAGCGCCACGGCTTCATCATCATCGCCGGCTCGGGTTTCGACGCCGAAATCATGATGAAGGCCGCCCCCACCAAAAACGACATCGGCGAGATCGCCTACTTCCTCTCCGCGCTCGCCACGCCCAACCCCACGGTGGCGCACTTTACCATCGAGCATGACGGCATTGTCGAGGAGCTCGATGGCATCTGCTGCATGGCCGGCAACACCTCGGTCATCCAAAACGACATCAACCTGTTCCCCGATTGCCGCATGAACGACGGCATGGTCGACATCGCGGTCATCGAGCCCGTAAAAACCGTGCAGCTGCTCCCGACCGTGATCACCGCCGCGCTCGACCCCGCCGGCAAGGTGCTCGGTCGTCCGCAGTTTAAGATCATCCAGACCAAGGAAGCCAAGATCACCTGCACCCCGTCGCTGGGCATGCAGTTCGATGGCGAGATTATCTCCAGCAATTCGGGCGTCTTTGGAGCCCGCGCGCTTCCGCAATGCCTCGACCTCATCGTCGACGAATTCTCACCGCTCGGAAAATAGGAGGACCCCATGAACGACAATCCCCTGATCGGCTTTATTGTCATCGTCTTGGCCATGCTCGTCGGTTACGCCATCAACGTGATTCACCGCCGAAAGAAGTAAATCCACATTGGTATGATATTCATCCAATTATCGTCTCCCCCGTTGTTTATGCATTTGCCAAACAGCGGGGGATTATCATTTCGGGCATTCC
>USJQ01000267.1 GCA_900554985.1 uncultured Collinsella sp.
TGGACAGGTCCGAGAAGGTCTCGTTCATGATGGCGATGACCGTGGGCTTCTCGCTGTCGAACTGCTCCTGGGCGGCGGCGCGCTCGTCGCTCTTGGCCGCGTCGGACTTGTCGTAGGCCTTGGCGTACTTTTTGAGCGTGGCCTTGGCATCGTCGACGGAGTAGTCGGCGGGTTTGGGCGGCTTGATGGACTGCGCCGCACTAATAAAGGCAGGCAGATAGCCCTCGCGCCAGTAGCTCTCGAGCGGGCGCCAGGTGTAGACGGTGATGCCGAGGGTGTCGTAGTAGTCGATGAGCGTGACATGCGCGGTCACGCCGCCCAGGCACAGCACCGCCACGAGCAGGTTGGTGAGCAGCATGCGCTTGGCGTTGGCGGCGCCCTTCTGACGGTGCGGTGCCACCAGGCCGGCGTACTCGCATAGCAGCATGGCGATGGCGGTAAAGCCCATGGACAGCACGCAGAACAGCGAGATGGAGAAGGTGTAGCCGTTGCCGGCGACCGCGGCGGCGGTGGAGATGGCCGAAAGGTCGCCCGGCTGGATGGGCATGGATTTAAACGTGATGACGAAGAACTCGGCAATGCCCAGGACAAAGAGGGCAAAGGCCAGGACTGCGGGGGCTGCGCCGTGGCGCTGGAATAGGAAGAACAAGCCGACCATGAGCACGGTGATGATGGCCCACTCGAGCAGGATGCACAGGGGGTAGACCCAGGTAAAGTCGTGGTTGGACGAGACCTCCATGCCCAGCAGCGCAAAGACGCCGGCGAGCAGCAGGCACAGGACGGCGGCGACGAGCGGTTTGCCCACAAAGGCGCCGCGCAGGCGGGCGAGCTTGCCAGTGGGGGCGGGAGCGTCGGCCGAGGCGAACGCAAAGACGCGCGGTGCGATGCGGTCGCGGGCGATGCTTGCCCAGGCGCATCCGGTAAGGATGGCATTGGTCAGGATGAGCATCACAAAGGCGAGCGGCTCGTTTTGGGCGACGAGGCCCACGGCGCCCCAAATGGTCAAAAAGACCTGGAACAGGCCGAAGGCGACGCTCCATCCAAGAGTGCCTTTGGCAACGGTGCCCGACTGTGCGCGAATAGCCTTGGCCTCGCGCAAGACAAGGTAGGCGGTCGCCGCAAGACCGACGAGCGAGATGGCGGCTGCGAACATGCTGAGACTCCTCACAAAATAAAACCTACGAAAGCGGGGGTTTACCCGATTGTTACCAAGATATGCGCAGCAATTGGTGGCTGCGCACAACAACCAGCCATATTAACGCGCACGTGTGGCGGTGTTGCGCAATGTAGCGGCGACCTGCGCGATAATGGACGGGAATTACACGGAAACGTAAAGGCTTCTTAAAGAAATGGCGAGGGTAGGGCGATGAGCGAGCAGGTTTGCAAGGCGGACATGGGCGGCGATGGAGCGGAGGTCGATACGTGCGGCTATCCGGTCGAGACTACGGGCAATGCGGTGCTGGACATCTTGGAGCACCGTTCCTCTACGCGTGCCTTCGCGCGTGATGACGACGGTTGCCCCGTGGCGGTGACCGACGAACAGCGGGCGGCGATTCTGCATGCGGCGAGCCGTGCGCCGTCGGCAGGCGCCATGATGATGTATTCCATCGTGAGCATCCGCGAGCAGGCCACGCTCGATCGTCTGGCCGACCTGTGCGACCACCAGCCCATGATCGCCAAGGCGCCCTGGGCACTATTATTTGTGGTCGATTATGCCAAGTGGATCGATCTGTTTGAGCACGTGGGCTGCTTTGAGCCCGAGTTTGTCGAGCGTACGGGCAAGGCGCCCCGCCGCGCGCCGGGTTTGGGCGACTTTTCCATCGCGGCCCAGGACGCCGTGATCGCCGCGCAAAACGCCGTGGTTGCCGCCGAGGCCCTGGGGCTGGGGAGCTGCTACATTGGCGACATCGTCGAGAACGCTGAGGAAGTTGCCGCGCTGCTCGATCTGCCGCCCTATACCATGCCGCTATCGATGCTCATCATCGGCACGCCTCGTAAGGAGCGCCCGGCAATCGCGCATCCCGTGGTGAACCTGGTGCACGAGGAGCGTTATTGTCGCGCCGACGCCGCGACGATGGATGCGCAGGTGGCCGAGATGGATGCGATGTTTCGCCCGCACGCCCGCGAGGTGGGCGAGCGCGTCATCGACATCTACACCCGTAAGCACACGAGCCCCTTTATGGCCGAGATGAGCCGCTCTATGGAGT
>USJQ01000268.1 GCA_900554985.1 uncultured Collinsella sp.
GTATGCTCCCTCCAAGTTTGCCCTTCACGCCCAGACACCCTTCGGTCACAATGGAAAACATGTCAATTAGAAAGGTGTTTGCAGATGCTGTTTGATCAGGTGACGGTTATCGGTGGCGGTCTGGCGGGTTCGGAATGCGCGATCCAGCTGGCAGACCGCGGTTTTGCCGTTAAGCTGTGCGAGATGCGCCCCCAGGTGAGCTCCCCGGCTCACCATACCGATCACTTGGCAGAGCTCGTCTGCTCCAATTCGTTTAAGTCGACCCGTCCGGATTCCGCGGCTGGTTTGCTGAAGGCCGAGCTTGAGCGCATGGGTTCAGTCCTGCTCGATTGCGCCCATCGCGCGGCTGTTCCCGCTGGCGGTGCCCTGGCGGTCGACCGCGTCAAGTTTTCCGAGCTTGTCGAGGCCGAGGTTGCCGCCCGTCCCAATATCGAGGTCGTGCACGGCGAGGTCACGCAGATTCCCGAGGGCCACGTGGTCATTGCCGCGGGCCCGCTGTGTTCGCCGGCGCTGAGCGAAGAGGTCATGAAGCTCGTCGGTGGCGACGCTCTTGCGTTCTTCGATGCCGCGGCTCCGATCGTCGATGCCTCCACGCTCGATATGGACGTGCTGTTCTCGCAGTCGCGCTACGAGGAGCAGGGGAGCGGCGACTATCTCAACGCCCCGCTCAACAAGGAGGAGTACGAGGCCTTTATCGAGGCGCTTACCACGGCCGACCGCGTGGTGCTCAAGGACTTTGAGGGCGGCGATCTGTTCCAGGCCTGCCAGCCTGCCGAGGAGGTCGCACGCACCGGCAAGGACGCCATTCGCTTTGGCGCCATGAAGCCCGTCGGCCTCACCGACCCGCGTACCGGACGTCGCCCCTGGGCGGCGATTCAGCTGCGTGCCGAGAACAAGGAGAAGACCGCCTATAACCTGGTGGGCTTCCAGACAAACCTGACCTTTGGCGAGCAGAAGCGCGTCTTCCATATGGTGCCGGGCCTGGAGAACGCTGAGTTCTTCCGCTACGGTGTCATGCACCGCAATACCTTTGTCGACGCCCCGCACGTGCTCGATGGCACCTTTGCCGTGCCCGGTACCGGCGTGCGCCTGGCCGGTCAGATCACCGGCACCGAGGGGTACATGGAAGCCGTGGCGACCGGTCTGCTCGCGGCGCTCAATACCTATGCCGAGGCTATCGGCGCCGCGGGCGTCGAGTTGCCCCGCGTGGGCGCCCTGGGCGCGCTCGTGGGCTATGCGACCGATCCTGCCACCGTGGGCTACCAGCCCATGCATGTCAACTTTGGCCTGGTGCCGCCACTCGAGGATGGTAAGCGCCGCAGCAAGCGCGACCGCTACCAGGCCTATGCGGACCGTGCGCTCGAGGCCCTTGATGCCTATCTGGCCACTCGCCCCGATCTGTTTGGAGGCGACCGGTCATAGCCTTTGACCTGTACGACACCGTTGACTCGTTTGTCGCCTATATCGCACGTGTCGAGGGGCTTTCTCCCAATACGGTGACGGCCTATGGCTCGAGGCTGGAGCGCTTTGCTGCCTGGTGCGAGCGCGAGGATATCGATGCTTTCGCTGCCGACGTGCGCACCATTCGTCGCTATCTTGCCGAGCTTTCGCGTGAGCAGGTGGCTCCCCGAACGCTTGCGGCGCATCTGTCGGCTATCCGATCGCTCTATCGATGGATGGCTGCCGAGGGGGTCGTGGAGGGCGATGCAGTCTCGGCGATCGCATCGCCCAAGCTGCCGCGTGACCTGCCGGGCGTCCTTACGACCAAGCAGGTCGAGGCGCTGCTCAAGACGCCTGATACCTCAACACCCGCGGGACTGCGCGATGCGGTGCTCCATGCCGCGGGCGCCCGTATCTCTGAGCGCGCGGCCCTCCATGTGGAGTCCATTGCGTGGTCCGAACGCACGCTGCGCCTGTGGGGCAAGGGGAGCAAAGAACGTATCGTCCCTCTGTATCGTCGTGCGCTCGAGGCGACGCGTCTCTATATTGAGGAGGGAAGGCCGGAGTTGCTCGCTCAGGCAAAGCGTCGTGACCCCTTTACCGGGCCGCATCCGCTGCTTATATCGGCGCGCGGTAATCGCATGAGTGCCGCCATGCTCAGGCGGCGGTTTCATACGCTGGCGACGCTCGCCGGCATGCCTGCCGACATCGCCCCGCATGCGATGCGCCATACCTTGGCGACCGACTTGCT
>USJQ01000269.1 GCA_900554985.1 uncultured Collinsella sp.
ACGCATTCAAGGCCGGCTCGGCGGCCATATCGAGGAGTATGTGGGCGAGCAAAAGCTCGTGGACGCGTTTGCCTACGGCCCGAGCGCTCAGCAGCGCTTCGATGCCCTTAACGCCGAGCTGTATACGGCAGGTGAGCGCGCGCAGTTTATGGGTTCGCTTTCCAACCCCGGTACGCGCTTTATCAACAACATCATCTACGCTGTGGTCGCCGTGATCGGCTGCGTGGGCGTGATCACGGGCGTGCCGGCGGCGCTCACGGTGGGCGGCGTGCAGATCTTCCTGTCCTACGCCAACCAGTACACTAAGCCGTTCAACGAGGTCACGAACGTCATCACGCAGATCCAGACCGCGTACGCCTCGGCGCGCCGCATGTTTGCGTTGCTTGATGCGCGCGAGCAGGAGCCCGACGCGGCGGATGCCGTGGAGCTTGTCGCCCCGCAGGGCGAGGTGACCTTTGAACACGTGGACTTTAGCTATGTGCCCGACCGCAAACTGCTGCAGGATATCTGCATCGAGGCCAAACCCGGTACGCGCTTTGCCCTCGTCGGTCCCACGGGCTGTGGCAAGACGACGCTCATCAATCTGCTGCTGCGCTTTTACGATATCGATGCTGGGCGCATCGCGGTCGATGGTCGCTCCTCGCGTGACTACACGCGCGCGAGCCTGCGCCGCGCCTTTGGCATGGTGCTGCAGGACACCTGGCTGTTCGAGGGCACGGTGGCCGAAAACATTGCCTACGGTTGCCCCGATGCCACGCGCGAGCAGATTGTCGAGGCCGCCAAGCGCGCGCACGCGCACAAGTTTATCGCGCAGCTGCCAGGCGGCTACGATACGGTGATCGGCGAGGACGGCGGCACGTTTAGCCAAGGTCAAAAACAGCTGCTGTGCATTGCGCGCGTTATGCTCACCGACCCGGCTATCTTGCTGCTGGACGAGGCGACCTCGAGCATCGATACGCGTACCGAGCTGCAGGTTCAGGCGGCATTCGACAAGCTTATGGCAGGTCGCACAAGCTTTGTCGTGGCGCACCGCCTGAGCACCATCCGCAACGCCGATTGCATTCTGGTGATGCGCGACGGCCAGGTTATCGAGCGGGGCACACACGGCGAGCTGCTGGCGGCAGACGGCTTCTACGCCGAACTCTACCGCAGCCAGTTCGCCCAGTGAGCAAGCCCGTGGGGCAAATTAATCAGGTTTGTTTGTCCCATAGAGCGATCTTGTTATATAGCGTTCTACCAGCGCGTGAAACATTTTGACGATACTCCGTGACACAATTTGACGGCGTTTTGTGAAACAGTTTTTCGGCCATTCGTGAAACGTTCTGCGGCGGTTTCAATCCGAAGTACATACTGTTCGAAATCTGTCCAAAGATGTCGTCTGCGTCGCCAATCGACAGACGGTGGTTTACATCTGTCACGTTAGTACTAAGATATTCATCTAATAAATTGCATTAGTGGCTTTAGTTTTGGGGGAAACGAGGCAACGTGACTATGACGTGCTCTTTGGTGGTTAACAGCAAGAGCGGTAATACCAGGATGGTTTCGGGTGCGATCAAGCGCACTCTGCAGACTGCGGGCGTTGAGTTTGTCCACGCCGCGGCGTTGAGCGACGATGCGGACGCAGATCAGGTTGCGCTCGAGGCGCAGGGCGCCTGCGCGGCCGACACGGTGCTCGTCGGTTTTTGGTGCGACAAGGGCGCGTGCACGCCGTCGGTCGCGGCGTTGCTCTCCGCCTTGCACGGCAAGCGCGTCTTCCTGTTTGGCACCTGCGGCTTTGGGGCCGACCAGAGCTATTACCAGCAGATTATTGATCGCGTAACTTCCAATTTTGCTGGGGATGCCGAGCTTGCGGGCTGGGCGATGTGCCAGGGCAAGATGGGCCCCGCGGTCAAGCAGCGCTACGAGGCCATGCTCGAGCAAGATCCCGAAAACGCCCGATTTAAGATGCTGCTCGACAACTGGGTTGCCGCGAAGGACCATCCCACCAAGGAAGACCTGGACAACATGGCTGCAGCCGCCAAGAAGGCCGTGCTGGGAGAGTAGCTTCGCCGTTCGTGGTCCTTCGTGCAAAACAATACAAATGTGAAAGCCTCGAAGTTCTCGAGGCTTTTTTCGTGACACGAGGGTGCCCCTTTATTGATGGAAGGCCTAATAAGCTGATTGTTCTATG
>USJQ01000270.1 GCA_900554985.1 uncultured Collinsella sp.
TGCACATCAAAAAAGGCATGCGCGCCTTTGGTGTCGGCGAGGGCCTGTCTACTAAGGTCAACGTCAACCTGGGCATCTCGGGCGATAAAGCCGATGCCGCCGAGGAATGGAAGAAGGTCAAGATCGCCGAGGACTTTGGCGCCGACGCCATCATGGACCTTTCCAACTCGGGCAAGACGCGCCAGTTCCGCCAGCAACTCATCGACGAGACGCCGCTCATGGTGGGCACCGTCCCCATGTACGACGCCATCGGCTACATGGAAAAGCCGCTGGTCAAGCTTACCAAGGATGACCTGTTCGAGGTCGTGCGCGCGCACGCCGAGGACGGCGTGGACTTTATGACCATCCACTGCGGCATCAACAAGTCGGTCACCAAGACCTTTAAGGAGACCGGCCGCCTGATGAACATCGTCAGTCGCGGCGGCTCGCTGCTGTTTGGCTGGATGGAGGTCACCGGCAACGAAAACCCCTTCTACGAGTACTTTGACGAGCTGCTCGAGATTTGCCACGAGTACGACGTGACGATTTCGCTCGGCGACTCCTGCCGCCCGGGCTGCCTCTACGACTCCAACGATGCCACCGAGACCGCTGAGATGATCGAGCTGGGCAAGCTGTGCAAGCGCGCTTGGGCCGCCGGCGTCCAGGTCATGGTCGAGGGCCCGGGTCACATGGCGCTCGACGAGATCGCCGCCAACATGAAACTGCAGAAGCGCCTGTGCCACAATGCCCCGTTCTATGTGCTCGGGCCGCTGGTGACCGATATCGGCGTGGGTTACGACCACATCACCGCTGCCATCGGCGGCGCCATCTCCGCCAGCTCCGGTGCCGACTTCCTGTGCTACGTGACGCCGGCCGAGCACCTGTGCCTGCCCAACGCCCAGGACGTGCTCGATGGCCTCATGGCCACCAAGATTGCCGCGCACGCCGCCGATATCGCCAAGAAGGTGCCGCACGCCCGCGACATGGACGACAAGATGGGCCAGGCACGCCGCAAGCTCGACTGGGATGCCATGTGGAAGTGTGCTCTCCCGGTCACCGGCAAGAAACGCTACGAAGAATCCCCCGCCGCCACCGAGGGCACCTGCACCATGTGCGGCAAGATGTGCGCCGTCCGCACCGTTAACAAGGTGTTCGAAGGCACGACGATCGACCTCGGCATGGAGGACTAACTCGTCACCGGAGCCACAATCGGTAACATGGTGTTCGTCAATTGTTGACGTGTGAACATTTGCTTACATTTGCGTAAAGATTGCATCGCCCGCCCGGGTTCGACATAGAGTCGGCCCGGGCATCTTTATAATGCTGGCTTAAAGACCCATTTGATTCCGACCGAACAAGGGAGCAAACATGGATCGCAGTAAAGTACCTGCCGTCCTGTCCATCGCAGGATCCGATTCCAGCGGTGGCGCCGGCATTCAGGCCGACATCAAGACCATCACGGCGCACCGCCTGTATGCCGAGACGGCCATCACCGCCATCACCGCACAAAACACGCTCGGTGTCACCGCCGTGCAGAATATCTCCCCTGATATCGTCGCTGCGCAGATCGATGCCGTTTTTGACGATGTCCGCCCCAACGCCGTTAAGATTGGCATGGTTTCCTCTGCCGAGATTATCGATGTTATCGCCGACCGCCTGAGCGCTTGGAACGCGACAAACGTGGTAGTCGACCCCGTCATGGTAGCCACCTCGGGCGCACGGCTGATTGCCGAAGATGCCGCCGAGGCGCTCACCCGCCGCCTGTTCCCGCTAGCGACGGTTATCACGCCCAATATTCCCGAGGCCATGGCCCTGCTCGACTACGAGGTCGACTCCGAGCGCACGCAGCAAAATGCTGCCATGCTCCTCACCCGCCGCTTTGGTTGCGCATCCCTCGTTAAGGGCGGGCATCTTGTCAACGAGGCCAACGATGTACTGGCCGAACCCGCGCCACTCGATGACGAGGGCAACCATCTTGGAGATCCACTCACCACGTGGTTCCGCCACAAGCGCATCGAGACCGACAACACGCACGGCACCGGATGCACGCTCTCGTCCGCCATCGCCTGCGCGCTGGCCCAGGGCATGGATCTTGCCGATGCCGTCAACGCCGGCAAGGCCTACCTGACAGGCGCTCTGGCCGCCGGCCTGAACATGGGCAAAGGCTCCGGCCCTGTCAACCACAT
>USJQ01000271.1 GCA_900554985.1 uncultured Collinsella sp.
CCGATGGTAAACGGATGTTGTTTATACACCCTGTGTACTACAGATATACTTACATCATAGGCGTAAAACCCATGGCCCGCAGGCCGTGATTCTATTGAACTGGACCGTATTATGAGATTGATTCACAACAGCCGTCTGCCGCAGTTTCGCACTCCGTTTGGCGCTGTGACCACAGGAACTACCCTTTCGCTCTCCGTGATTCTGGAGGATGCCGATCCCAGCCAGGCAACGCTTACCCTGCGCACCTGGGTCGATGAGATCGGTGAGTCTCGGTATCCCATGACGCACGAGGGCGACGGCATATTTACCGTAGAGATTGCGTGCACCGAGCCCTGTCTTATCTGGTACAGCTTTATCTGCAATATCGAGGGCCAGCCCGAGGTTCGCCTGGGCGCGCCGCAAGGTCGCACCGGCGGCGAGGGCGTAACCTACGACTACGCCGAGGTACCGTCCTTCCAGATTACCGTCTATAAGCACCGCGAGAACCGTCCTGCCTGGTACGAGCGCGGCATGGTGTACCAGATCTTCCCCGACCGCTACGCCCGCGACGAAAACTGGCGCGAGCGCACGCTGGCAGAGGTCGAAAAACCGCGCAACGGAATCCAGCGCCGAATGATCGAGGACTGGAACGAGCCGCCCGTGTACGAGCGCGCCGAGGACGGCTCAATCAAGACCTGGGACTTCTACGGCGGCTCGCTCAAGGGCATCCAGGAAGACCTGCCCCGCATCGCCGAGCTGGGCTTTACGGCCATCTACCTCAACCCCAGCTTTGTAGCCGCGAGCAACCACCGCTACGACACGGCCGACTACACCAAGATCGACCCGATTCTGGGCACCGAGCAGGACTTTACCGAGCTGTGCCAGGCAGCCGAGAAGCTGGGCATCTCCATCATCCTGGACGGCGTCTTCAACCACACGGGCGATGACTCGATCTATTTCAACCGCTACGGCAACTACCCCGGCGTGGGTGCTTGGCAGAGCGAGGATTCGCCGTGGCGCGATGCGTTTACCTTCCACGAGGACGGCTCGTACGACTGCTGGTGGGGCGTTGGCAACATGCCAGCCATCAACGAGAAGTCCGAGCTGGTACGCGAGAAGCTCCTGGGCAAGGACGGCGTGATCCGCAAATGGCTGCGCGCCGGTGCCCATGGTTGGCGTCTGGACGTCGCTGACGAGCTTTCCGACGACTTTCTGGCCGAGATCAAGAAGGCCGTACTTGCCGAAAAGCCTGATGCACTGTTGCTCGGCGAAGTCTGGGAAGACGCCTCCAACAAGATTAGCTACGGCCATCTGCGTCGCTATCTGCAAGGCTCAGAGCTGGACTCTGCTATGGATTACCCCTTCCGTGACATGGTCATCGGCTTTTTGATGGGCTACAAGAACGCCTACCAGGCAGCCGAGGATATCGAAACCCTGCGCGAGAATTATCCGCGCGAAGCCCTGTCCTGCGCGCTCAACCTGCTGTCGAGCCACGACCGCCCGCGTATCATCTCGGTGCTCGGCGGCGGCCCCGACGAGTCGCAGCTGCCCGAGTGCGAGCGAAGCAAATGGCGCCTAGACGAGAACTCGATGGGCCTTGCCAAGAGCCGTTTTTGGCTTGCAACGCTCATGCAGATGACCTTCCCCGGCGTGCCTTCAATCTACTACGGCGATGAGTACGGCTTGGAGGGCCTGACCGATCCGGGCAATCGCCGCACGCTGCCTTTGAAGGAAGACCTGCACGACTTCGATACGTTCGCGATCGTCAAGAACGCATCTGCTGTCCGCCGCGCTCTGCCATTTATGACCGACGGCGAGATCAAGGCCTTCGCGCTCAACGACGAGGTGCTCGCCTATACGCGCACCGGTAAACACGATGAGGCCGCGACCGTCATCATTAACCGCAGCCTGCGCAATTCGCACCGCGTGACGATTCCGGCGCTCGATGAATGTGCGAGCGATGTGATTAGCGGTCACGAGTGCGGGATTCACAATGGCACCGTCCCACTCGATCTGTATCCGCTGGGGTCGTCGATCATCTATCACCACGCCGAGCAGCGCCTGCAGGAGCCGCTCGATCACGGTGCGGGCGTTGTGTGCCATATCACATCGGTGCCGACCGACGACGGCAAGCCCGGTACGATCGGCGCGCCCACGCGTCGTTTTGTCGATCATCTGGC
>USJQ01000272.1 GCA_900554985.1 uncultured Collinsella sp.
GGCATAAGGTTGCCTGCTCTACAGTCCTGCGCAAGACGAAGGCCACACTAAGTGGCCTTCTTTGCGTGCGGAACTCGCGACCAACCTTATGCCTCGCCCCCAGCCCCGGACCTTCTGGGTCCAAGGCGTGACACACCGGACTGGGTTGTCTGAATAAATATGGTGAAGGCCCCTTTCGGGGCCTTCTTTTTATAAAAATTCGCCTACTCGGTGGACTTCGGGTTCTAGGTCTACGTCGAACTGCTCTTTGACTTTGGCTTGGATGTCGCGGATGAGTTCGTCGACGTCGGCGGCGGTGGCGTGGTCGGCGTTGACGATGAAGCCGCAGTGCTTTTCGCTTACCTGTGCGCCGCCGACGGCGTGGCCGCGCAGGCCGGCGTCCATGATGAGCTTGCCGGCAAAGTGGCCCTCGGGGCGCTTGAAGGTGGAGCCGGCACTCGGCATGTCGAGCGGCTGCTTGTCCTCGCGGCGCTGGCGGTAGTCGTCCATGTCGGCTTTAATCATCGCGGCGTTGCCCGGGGCGAGATTGAAGGTGGCCGAAAGCACGGTAAAGCCGTCGTCGGCGATGCGGCTCTTGCGATAGCCCAGGTTGAGCTCGTCGACATCGAACTCGATGATATTGCCGCTACCGCGGGTGCCGTCGTCGAGCTGGCGAGCGGGTTTGTAGACGCGCACGGACTCCAGCACATCGGCCATGCAGGCACCGTAGGCCCCGGCGTTCATGTAGCAGGCGCCGCCGACCGATCCGGGGATGCCCGAGATGGGCTCCATGCCGGTGAGACCGGCCTCGGCTGCCGCCACGGCGACATCGGAAAGCAAGGCACCGGCTGCCGCCGTGACATGCGTGCCGTCGACGGTGATGTTGGAGAGGCCCTCGCCCAACGCCACGACGACGCCGCGGATGCCCTTGTCGCCGACGAGTAGGTCGGAGCCGTTGCCCACGATGGTGAGCGGCAGATCGCAACGATAGCAGGTGTCAAGCGTGGCGACGAGTCCCTGCTCGGTATCGGGCGTGACAAAGACATCGGCCGGGCCGCCGATCTTAAACGTGGTGTGCTCGCGCATGGGCTCGCTCATCAGCACGTTGTCCTCGCCGGCAACGCCAGCGAGCGCGCACAGCAGGTCCTCGTTAAAAAAGTCGTTCTCGTGCATACGAATATCCGCCTTTTGGTGGTCGTTGTCATCAATCGATTGCAATATACCCCACCCGGACGGATTTGGTGCGCTGGCGGCGATAAAACAGCCGTCTACCGGATTGGTAAAGTGTTTATCACCGAGGTAGAGGGGTAGTCGCTATACTTTCAAGAGATTGCGCGTAAACCCGGAAGGAGCGAGATGGCCAACAAAGTCACCCTCAAGCAGATCGCCCAGGAGGTGGGGCTTTCCCCCTCGTCGGTCTCGCTTGTGCTCAATAATCGGCCCTGTCGCATCTCGGAAGAAAACCGCAAACTCATCAAGGAGGTCGCGGCGCGCAACCACTATGTTCCTAACCAGATTGCGCGTAGTCTGGTCATGCGCGAGTCGCGCACGCTGGGCCTTATCGTCCCTAACATCGAGAGCCGCTTTTTTGCCTCGCTCGCCGGTAGCCTGGAAAAGCGCTGCCGCGAGGACGGCTATGCGCTCTTCATTACCAGCTCGGGCGGAAGCGCCGATGACGATCTGGAGCTGCTGCGCCAGCTGGTGACGCGCGGCGTCGATGGCGTCTTCCTGGTCGTGGGCGACGAGTTCTCCGACGACCGCGCCCTGCGCGAAGAAGTCAGCCACCTGCCCATTCCGGCCGTAATGGTCGACCGTGCCATTGAGGGACTCGAGTGCGACAAGGTGATGTTCGATCACGAGATGGGCGGCTACATGGCCACCCGCTATCTGATCGAGCAGGGCCACCGTCGCATTGCCTGCTTGGTTAACGCGCGCCGTTCCAATACGGGGCGTAAACGACTTGCCGGCTATGAGCGCGCGCTGCGCGAGGTTGGCCTGCCTATCGACGCACGCTTGGAGTTTGAGAGCGAGTACTACATTCCGAGTGCATACGAGGCCTCGGAGGCGGTGCTCGCAACTGATGCCACCGCTGTGTTCGCAAGTTCGGATAACATCGCCCTCGGTCTGCTCAAGCGCTTGCACGAGATGGGGAAG
>USJQ01000273.1 GCA_900554985.1 uncultured Collinsella sp.
ATGAAGGAGATCGGCGCTATCTCCTGCCAGAAGTGCGTCCGCACCAACGACATCGATTGCATCGGCGAGGACGGCCGTCACCTGTCCTTCTTTGAGATGCTCGGCGACTTCTCCTTTGGCGGCGTCTCCAAGCAGCAGGCTTGCGCCTGGGCCTTTGAGCTCATCACCAAGGAGTGCAAGCTGCCGCTCGACCGCTTGTACTTCACCGTCTTTACCGAGGACGACGAGACCCACGACGTGTGGCGTTCTCTGGGCGTTGCTGAGGACCACATCTCCCGCCTGGGCGAGGACGATAACTTCTGGGCCGCTGGCCCCACCGGTCCCTGCGGTCCGTGCTCAGAGATCTACTTTGACATGGGCGAGGAGGTCGGCTGCGGCAGCCCCGACTGCAAGCCTGGCTGCGACTGCGACCGCTTCCTGGAGTTCTGGAACCTCGTCTTTACCCAGTACGACCGCCAGGAGGACGGCTCCATGCCGGAGCTGCCGCACCGCAACCTCGATACGGGCATGGGCCTGGAGCGCATGGCCGCCATCATGCAGCACAAGACCGCCAACTACGACGGCGATCTGATGCAGCACCTCATCAAGCTGGGCGAGAAGATTAGCGGCAAGACCTATGACGCCGACGATTACTCTGGCGCCAGCCGCTCCCTGCGTATCATCGCCGACCACTCCCGTGCCGTCGACTTTATGATCTCGGACGGCATCCTTCCCGGTAACGAGGGTCGCGAGTACGTCCTTCGCCGCCTGCTCCGTCGTGCCGTGTTCCACGGTCGCCTGCTGGGCATCGAGGGCGCCTTCCTGACCAAGTTCATCGACGAGGTTAACGCTCAGATGGGTGAGGCTTATCCCGAGCTGCTCAAGAATGTCGCGCTCGTCAAGGGTATCGTCGCCTCCGAGGAGGAGCGCTTCTCCACGACGCTCGACAACGGCCGCGTCTATCTGGACGAGGCCCTGGCAGCGCTTGCCGAGGGCGCCGTGCTTTCGGGCGATGTCGCCTTTAAACTGCACGACACCTTTGGTTTCCCCATCGATCTGACCGTCGAGATCGCCGGCACCGCTGGCCACGACGTCGATATGGACGGCTTCACTGCCTGCATGGAGGACCAGAAGGCCCGCGCCCGCGCCAATGCCAAGGGCGACGCCTGGGGCAGCTTCAACGACGTGTGGGTCGAGCTTTCGGACAAGGTCGCAGCGACCGAGTTCGACGGCTATGACAACGATGTGATCGAGGGCGCCAAGGCTGTCGCCATCGTGCGCAACGGCGAGTCCGTCGAGTCCGCTGTCGCCGGCGAGGATGTCGAGGTTGTGCTCGACCGCACCCCGTTCTATGCCGAGATGGGTGGCCACCAGGGCGATGCCGGCAAGCTTTCCGCCGAGGGCGTTGTTCTGACCGTTGCCGACACCAAGAACCACAACGGCCTGTATGCCCACGTCGCGCACGTTGCCGAGGGCACGCTGGCTGTCGGTGCCGCTGTTACCGCCGCGCTCGACGCCGAGCGCCGTGGCTTCCTGCGCCGCAACCACACCGCCACGCACCTGCTCGACGCTGCCCTTAAGCAGGTCCTGGGCGAGCACGTCTCCCAGGCCGGCTCGCTGGTGACGCCCGAGCACCTACGCTTTGACTTCACGCACTTCGAGGCCCTGTCCTCCGAGCAGCTCAAGGCTGTCGAGGGCCTGGTCAACCAGCAGATCTTCGCTTCCAAGCCGGTCGTGCCCCGTGGCATGGGCATCGACGATGCTAAGTCTGCCGGCGCTGTCGCTCTGTTTGGAGAGAAGTACGGCGATGTCGTCCGCGTCGTCTCCGTGGGCGCTGAGGACCAGCCGTTCTCCCGCGAGCTCTGTGGTGGCACCCATGCCGCCAATACCGCAGAGATTGGTCTGTTCAAGATCATTTCCGAGTCCTCCACGGGCTCCAATGTCCGCCGTATCGAGGCCGTGACCTCTAAGGGTGCCCTCGACTACATGGCCGACCGCCTGGCGCTCGTTGACGCCGCCGCCGCTGCGCTCAAGTGCCGCGTCGACGAGGTTCCCGCCCGCGTGGAGAACCTGCAGGCTGAGCTGCGCGAGACGTCCAACAAGCTCAAAAAGGCTCTGACCGGTGGCTCCTCCGACGCCATCTCCAGC
>USJQ01000274.1 GCA_900554985.1 uncultured Collinsella sp.
GTTTAGGTAGACCTGTTGCAATGGGTAAACATAGGGCTAACAATTCAGCTGAGGTCGAGCGCGAGATCGAGCGTGCGCCCGTCAAGCTGCTGATTCCCACCGGCACGCTCATCTTGCCGGCGTTGCTTCTGTCCATATTGGGCCCGCTGCTGGGAGCAGGCGGGATGATGTAGGGAGGAATACATGAACACGATGACTGACGCTGCTGGCAAGGTCCAGGGCTGGACGTTTTGCCGGGCGGCACATGTTCGTCAGCGCGCCAAGGAACTATTGCAGGAGGAGAGTGCACAGGGTACCACCGAGTATGCCATCTTGGTCGGCGTGCTCGTGGTGATCGCGATTATCGCCATCGTCGCATTTAAGGGCAAGGTCCAAGATCTATGGAACGCTATCAGCGAGGGCATCAACAGCCTGTAGAGGGCGAGCGCCCCGTCGGGGTGCTGCTGGTGTTTGCTTGCCTGGTCGTGGCGATAGCGGCGGTGCTTTGGGGGCTTAACGCCGCGCGGCAGCAGCGTCCTGGGACCGCCTCCGATTTGGGCTCAGATTCGGCGGTGGCGTCTCAAAAAGATGAGATGCGAGATGCGGACGATTCGGATGTCGCTGTCACGGCGCAAACCTTTCTGCGGACGCTCGACAAGCGGTCTGGCACTGCGACGGATTCGCCTGAGGGCAACGCGATTGCGGTCCGACTTGCATGGTCCGAGGACCGACCGATGACCGAAGCGGCGGCGGATATGCTGCGTGCCTATCGCGAGGTACCCACGGCGCAACTTGCTCTGAGCGGCTATCTCGACATCAAGGGAAACGTGTGGGGCGCCATCGTGCGCGACGGACGCGGCTGGGTCGATATGGTGACAATTGCCGCGGATGCTGGTGATACTTCGTGTCGCCTGCGCGCCGTGCGCCTGGTTCCGCAAACAATAAGCTCAAAGGAGGGGTCGTGAAATGCATGGCGTTCTGCGTGAGGAATCTGCCCAGGCGACGGTCGAATACGCCATCGTCACGGTGGCGCTGTTATCGATCGTGCTGGCGATCGCGGGGCTTTGGCGTGCCGGCACCGATGGGCGCTTGGCGGCGCTGGTTGAGCGGGCGGCATCCCATGGCGTTGCCTCGACGTCGGTTATCGACGCCGCTGCGGCCGCTAAGGACATCGCGTTGTATTGATGCCGCGCGCGAGGACCGGGCGCAGTCTACGGTCGAGGCCGCTTTTTTGCTGCCGACGTTTCTGACACTCATCCTTCTCGCGCTGCAACCGGTGTGCCTGCTCTATACGCGCGCGGTCATGGAGTCTGCCGCCGCCGAGACCGCGCGGCTCATGACCACGACGACGGCGGAGGACGACGATCTTAAGGAGTTCGCCCGCCGCCGACTTGCCGCAGTGCCCAACGTTTCGATCTTTCATGCCGGCGGGCCGTTGTCGTGGGATATCGAGCTTGGCCGGGCCGGTGTGGGTGGCGTCTCGTCCGCGTCCGTTTCCGGCGAGGTCAAGCCGTTGCCTGTGATCGGTGCGTTTGCGCAGGCTATGGGTGGTACCGCCGAGGGCGGCTACGTTGAGCTCAAGGTCGATGTCTCGTATCAATCGCGTCCCGAATGGCTGGAGGGAGATTATGATTCATGGATTGCTGCATGGGATTAAGCGTTTCTGGTCTAGACGCGTTTTGACGCACCGTCCGAGCTGCCATCGCAAGCGAGGCGGCTTTATGGGTCGAGCCGGTGTCGACCTGTTTATCGAAGACGGCGCCTATACCACGCTTTCTTCTGCCGTGGTCATCCTAGTGGTGCTCACATTGTTGTTTTCGTCGACCGCGGCGATATGGAGCATGTCGCGTGCCGGGGACACCCAGGTGGCGGCCGATAGCGGCGCGCTGGCGGGTGCCAACGTAGTGTCGTCCTATCACACGGCTGCCACGGTGGTTGATGCGAGTATCTTGAGTCTGGGGCTGGCGGGGTTTGCCACGATCGGGACGGGCCTGGTCGCCATCCTCATCCCGGGTGCCGAGCCGGTTGCCGGCAATATGGTCGACACCGGGATCGAGATTATTAAAACGCGCAACAAGTTTGCCAAAAGCGCATCGGAAGGCTTACAGAAAATCGAGACGGCTCTGCCGTATCTGAT
>USJQ01000275.1 GCA_900554985.1 uncultured Collinsella sp.
CCACACGCCGTCATCGACCTTGACCACGCGCGGGCTTCCGCCCGGGGGCAAGAACAGGCGCAGGCACTCGGAAAGCGTCGCGACGTACTCGCGGCTCATCCAACGTGCGATACGGGCGGACTCGGCGGTAAAGAGCGGCTTGCTGAGGATAGCCTCGATAGGCTTGATGCGCGCGGGATCGAGAGCGTCGTTACCTTGCAGGTTGGCAAGCTCGGGCGCAATGTCGACGATGTAGCCTGCGGCCGCACGGTTGCCAAAATGAACCAGGACGGTGGAGCCGATCTGGGCATCGTTGGCAAGGGACTGCGGAATGCCGTAGGCAAATGGCTCGGAGAGCGCACGGGTCGGGATGTCGAGGACTACGCTCGCGTAGGCGACGACGGGCTCAGGCTGCGCCGGGGCGACAGCAGGGGCCGCGGACTTCGGAGCTTCCTCCGGTTCCGGCGAACCAAACAGTGACAGTTGCTCGGCCATGGCCTCTATACCTCCCATCCCATACGTCTTTAGAAACAAGAGCCCCGCTCGGGTGAACGGGGCTCGGATGCATGCGTTTACGCAGCTGCTACAGCGCCATCGTGCGGGCGCGGTCGATGCGCGCCAGGCAGTCGTCGCGGCCGACGAGCGCCATGGTCTCGCCCAGCGGGGGGCTCACCATGTTGCCGCAAACGGCGACGCGCACGGCCTGGAACACCACGCGCTTCTTGAGGTCCATCTGCTCGGGCAGCGGCTCAAGCGCGGCGTCGATGTTGGCAGCCGTCCACTCGTCCACGCCCTCGAGCGCAGCCTTGGCGGCATCCAGAATGGCGCCCATGCCTTCCTTGGCCAGACCCTTGTTAACAGACTTCTCGTCATACTCGAGCGTCTCGGCCGTGGCAAAGATGGGAGCGGCGACAGTCACGGCGTCGGCCGGCATCTTGGTGCGCGGCTTGACGATGGCGGCAAGCGCATCGATCCAATCCTCGCCGTACTCAACGTTGCCCTCGATGAGACCCGCCTCGTGCAGCTCGGGGACCATGATCTCGTCGGCAAACTGAGCATCGGACATGCCGTTGATGTACTCGGCATTGACCCAGTCGAGCTTCTTGGGGTCGAAGGTCGCAGGGTTCTTGGAGATTCGGTCGAGCGAGAACTTACTGGCCAGGACATCACGCGGGATGATCGTGGTCTCGCCGTCGAGCGACCAGCCGAGCAGCGCCAGATAGTTGACGAAGGCGTCGGACAGGTAACCGGCGTCGCGGTACTCCTCCACCGAGGTCGCGCCGTGGCGCTTGGAGAGCTTCTTGCCGTCGGCACCCAAGATCATGGAGATGTGCGCGAACGTGGGCACGGGCGCGCCGAGGGCCTCGTAGACCATGACCTGGCGCGGGGTGTTGGACAGATGGTCGTCGCCGCGGATGACGTGGGTAATCTTCATCATGGCGTCGTCGACGACGGTCGCGAAGTTATAGGTGGGCGTGCCGTCGGAGCGGAAGATGACGAAGTCGTCGAGCTCCTTGGCGTCGAAGGTCACCTCGCCGTGGACGGCATCGTGGATGACGACATCGCCGCGGTCCTCGGGCACCTTGATGCGCAGGACGTAGGGCTCGCCGGCCTCGATGCGGCGGCGGGCCTCCTCGGGATCAAGATCGCGGCAGCGGCGCTGATAGCCCTGGAAGGGGTCCTTGCGCTCCTGAGCGGCCTTGCGGTCGGCGTCGAGCTGCTCCTTGGTGCAGAAGCAGGGATAGGCCTTGCCCTCGTCCCAGAGCTTCTGGGCGGCCTGCTTGTACAGGTCCAGACGCTCGGTCTGTGCGTAGGGGCCATAGTCGCCGCCCACCTCGGGACCCTCGTCCCAGTCTAAGCCCAGCCAACGCATGGCGCGCAGAATGATCTGCGTGTTCTCGTCGGTGGAACGGGTGGGGTCGGTGTCGTCGATGCGCAGGATGAACGTGCCGCCGTTTGCGCGGGCGAAAGCCCAGTTATAGATAGCGGTGCGGGCGCCGCCGATGTGCAGCTTGCCCGTCGGTGAGGGTGCAAAGCGGACGCGAACGTCTGATGCCATGGAAATCTCCTCGATTGCAGGATGGATGTCTAACCGCATCAGTATAAAGCAACAAAGCAACCTCCGCACAAAG
>USJQ01000276.1 GCA_900554985.1 uncultured Collinsella sp.
TTTATCACTCAGCTTGCTGTTCCCTTGCTGTGATTACAGGATACAGGAATCCCATGTCTAAAGTATGTAGAAAGTTTGAAGAAACCGTAAACATACCGTATCCAAATTGAAAATTGAGAATGGAAAATGAGCATATCCATTTACCATTCTCCATTTTTAATTCAGCAGAGCCGTCACTTCTTCCAGAGTATCCGCAAAATAGATTTTCTTCTGCCGTTCTTTGGTGGACAGCTCCATCTCGAGCATGTGGTCGAGCAGTGCCTTCATATGGTCGTAATAGCCGTTGAGATTATAGAAAATGCACGGTGCATCCAGATGGTTCAGCGCCAGCTTGCTCATCACCTCGGCGATCTCCTCGAGCGTGCCCGTACCGCCCGGAAAGGCGATGAACGCATCGCCGAGCTCGATCATCTTGGCCTTACGCTCGGCCATATCACTCGTCACGATCAGGTCGTCGATACCATCGTGCTGAAACTCGGCCTCGATAAAAAAGCTCGGCTCCACACCGGTCACGTGTCCGCCGGCATCGAGCACGCTATCGGCGAGCGCGCCCATCAGCCCCGACTTGGACCCGCCGTATACCAGCGCGTGGCCGTTGGAGCCAATCCATGTGCCGAGCTGCTGCACCGCAGGCAGAAACGCCGGGTCGTTACCGACGCTGGCGCCCAGGTATACCGTGATATTCATATTCAGCCCCCTTGTTGTGACGCGCGGCGCCCGCCCTAGCGTTGGCGTCGGCGATATTCGCGCACGCGGCGCGACAGGTCGGCGAGCTCATCGCGATCGAGCTCTTCCAGATGCTCAAGATCGTCCATAAAGCGCGCCATGGTGTCCTTTTGGCGCATCTTGATGAGCGTATTGCAGTAGTTCACCGCCACGCCCGTGAGCATGGCGATGTAGAAGATGCTGATGACGCTCAAAACGACGGTGATAGCGCGGGCAACCGGCGTTTCGGCCGGGATATCGCCAAAGCCGATCGTCGATACGGTCTCAAAGCTAAACCAGAGGCCATCGCCAAACGTAAGGGTCGCAGGGTCGGACAGCCAGACGGCCGTCGAGCACAGCAGGTAGAAGATAAGGAACAGGCCGGTGATGCGCGCAAAGCCAGCCTGGCGCAACACGTCGGCAAGCGTCCTCAACTTGTTCATCGCGACCCCTTTTCCCAAGCGTCCAATCATGTTCGTTCGGTATTGTCCCACACTCGGCACTCGAGAACGCTCCTTTTGTGCTGGCAGAAAGGGACTGTCCCCAACAGCCGGCACATAAGGAACGTCCCTAAGTGCCAACTCCGGCAAAGAGTGTCCCCGGCGACTAGTCGTTTAAGAACGTCCCCGATGACTACTACAACTGCCGGACAGATTGGGAACGTCCCTAAGTGCCGGATGTTAGGCAAGCTGAGCTGGTATCCTTATGCGGTATTATCTCGACTCGATAGGATTGCCTGTGAAACCTTCCGCCGTCCTTCGCTTAGCTCTATATCGCACCCTAGCCGTCGCGCTTGCTGCGCTCACACTACTGAGCGCCGTCATGCCCACCCCAGCCTTTGCCGCCGACTCCGACCAGCAGGTCAAGACGGTCCGCGTTGGCTGGCTCGTCAACAACAAAGGCTTCCAGGAAGGCACGCCGGGCGAGCGCCTCTCGGGATGGGGCTACGAGTACCTCCAGACCCTCTCGTATTACACAAAGGGCTGGCAATACGAATACGTTAGCGGCACCTTCTCCGAGCTTATGGACATGCTCGAGGCAGGCGAAATCGACCTCATGCCCAACATCTCGTATTCGGCAGAACGCGAGCAGAAGCTGCTCTTTTCCTCGAACCCCGAGGGCACCGAGCGCTACTACATCTACGCCAGGCCCGACCGCGACGACCTGGCCAAGGGTGACCCCCAGGCGCTCCAAGGCCTCACCATCGGCTGCAACTCTGGCGTTATGCAAACTATCGTCGGCCAGCAGTGGCTCGCCGACGAAGGCGTTACCTGCACCTATAAAGAAATCGACACCGGCAGTGCCCTCTTTGAGGCGCTTGCAGACGGCGAGGTCGACGCCGTCATCATGAACGACACCATTTCGTCGCCCGATGCGTCACCCATGTTCTACGTAGGCT
>USJQ01000277.1 GCA_900554985.1 uncultured Collinsella sp.
CTACGACTACGGTCTGGCCACCTACGACCGCGACACCACGTTTGACGAGAAGGCCAGCGCCGGCTTTATCGAGATCGATACGCTGTCGCTCAAGACGTGGGCTAAGGTCCAGGGTCCCAGCTCTGCTGCCGCCCAGGCCTAGCGCCTCCTTTCCTTGGTATTCGCGCGGCCCATCCGCGTGATACATAACGGGCGCACGGGGTCCCTACCTTTCGTTATGCTTGCTGACACTTCTTAACATCGGTGGCCCCTACGTTCCGCCCGCATATATGATGCCGCGTCTGCGGCTGAGTCCGAGCCCCGCCGGGGTTGTCCGGCGGGGCTCCTTCTATCAATTTGGCGGCTCTGCGCCTATATATATGAGGAGTATCCATTATGTTTAATGCTATCGCGCATGCTCTACTTGCCCTCGCGCCCGAGTTCGATGCTGCAAAGGTCGAGGACGTCCCTATGAGCCTGAAGGCCTGGGTCGATGGTTCGCAGGGCAACATCCGCAGGGAGACGCTGGGCGCCAAGTGCATGGTGCGTCACTTCTTTGCAAATTAGCTACATGGCCCCCGCGCACGGCGGGGAGTGTGTAAAACTAGCGGTTGAAAAATCGCTTTAGCGACAGGGCGCATTGCTTTGGGCGCTTGTTTTGGTATTTGATGAAAGGGGACGGTTCCATGGCTCTTTGGGGCGGTCGTTTTGAGGCGGGCGTGGCCGAGGTCACGCAGGAGTTTGGCGCGTCGCTGCCGGTCGACAAACATCTCTATAAGCAGGATATCGCCGGCTCTAAGGCGCATGCCAAGATGCTAGCGGCCCAGGGCATTATCAGCGCCGAGGACGAGCAGGCGATTGCCGAGGGCCTGACCGGAATCGAACAGGATATCGATGCCGGCAACTTCACCTTCGATATCAACGACGAGGACATTCATATGTCCATCGAGAGCGAGCTGACGCGCCGCATCGGCGAGGCCGGTAAGCGCCTGCATACCGGGCGTTCGCGCAACGACCAGGTGGCGACCGATACGCGCCTGGGCGTCAAGGCGCTGGCCAAGGAGCTCATGGAGGCCAATCTTGAGCTGCGACATGTGCTGGTGGATGCGGCCAAGAAGTATGACAAGGTGATTCTGCCGGGCTACACGCACATGCAGCATGCTCAGCCCGTGCTGCTGTCGCATCATCTGCTGGCGTATTCTTGGATGTTCGCGCGCGACTTTACACGCCTGAAGGCCGCCTTTGATGCTGCCGACAACTGCCCGTTGGGTGCTGCCGCGCTTGCCGGTACGAGCTATCCGCTCGATCGTCAGATGACGGCCGCCGAACTTGGTTTTGCGGGCGTGATCCCCAACTCGCTCGATGCGGTTTCCGACCGTGATTTCCTCCTCGACCTGCATTACGCCGGCTCCGTCATGGCGATGCACTTGTCGCGTCTTTCCGAGGAGATCGTGCTGTGGTCGAGCTCCGAATTTGGCTTTATCACGCTTTCCGACTCGTACTCCACCGGCTCGTCCATCATGCCGCAGAAGAAGAATCCCGACTTTGCCGAGCTTATTCGCGGCAAGAGCGGCCGAGTCTATGGCAACCTGGTGCAGCTGCTCGTGACCATGAAGGGCCTGCCGCTCGCTTATAACAAGGACTTGCAGGAGGACAAGGAGGGCGCGCTCGATACCGCCCATACGCTCATGCAGTGCCTGTCCGTTATGGCCGGTATGATTTCGACTTGGACCGTCAACGAGGATGCCATGGCGCGCGAGTGCGGCGTGGGGCACCTTGCCGCCACCGATGTTGCCGATTACCTGGCCAAGCGTGGCCTGCCGTTCCGCGAGGCACACGCCGTGGTGGGGCATCTGGTCCTGATGTGCGAGAAGCGCGGCTGCAATCTTGAGGACCTGCCGTTTGAGGTGTTCCAGGAGGCAAGCCCGCTCTTTGAGCACGACATTACCGAGGCGCTCGACATCCCGTCGATTGTCGCCGCACGCACGACCGAGGGCGGTACCGCCCCTGCCGCCGTTGCCGTGCAGCTGCAGCGTGCCCAGGCACAACTCGTTGCCGACGAAGGCGTGCTTGGATCGCTGACCAAGGTCGTCGAGATGGGCCACGGGGCAA
>USJQ01000278.1 GCA_900554985.1 uncultured Collinsella sp.
GCGGCCAGCCGCGCAAAGCTGTGCGACGCATCGCCGTTTTTTATATATTCCTGCCCCCAATAAAGCTGGGGCATCAGGTAATCCACAGTCCCCTGCCGCAGCCAGCGGGCCGCGTCACTGTATTGCAGGGTGTAGTTCTGCTCCGGGTCGCCCGCCGGGGCTGCGCCGAACCGCACGCCGTACCGCCGGGCCGCGGCGTGGCAAAGCTCCATCAGGGCGGACATCATGTCGGATGCTGCCATCTTACTTTCCTTCCTTCGCGGGCTTGAAGTCGTAGGTGGGCTTCAACTTGCACTTTTTAACATCAGAGAAATCGAGGGTAACGGACTCGCCGTCCTCGAGCTCGAGGGTCACGTTCAACTCGGTGGCGGCGGCAATCTTGCCGGCGTACTTGCGACGGCCCTCGGTGGCGGTGGAGGTGAGCTCGCAGTTTTCGCCCACAAAGCGGGCAAAATCACTCGGGCGGCGCAGCGGGCGCGCCATACCCGGGCTCGACACCTCGAGCGTATAGCTCGAAGAGATGGGGTCGAGCTCCTCAATCACATCGCCGACCCACTTGGTGTTGGCCGTGACGTCGTTGAGCGACAGGCTCTGACCCTCGGCGCCCTCGATACGCACGCGCACGCAGGGGGCCTTGGTGGCACCCACGAGCTCGACGTCGACGATGTCGATATCGTGCTGGGGAGCGACGGCCTCGAGCGCGTCGATGATCGCCTGCTCGGTCTTGGTCTTGACCATTGCGGCACCTCCATCCATACAAAAAAGAAGCGGGGCCGAAACCCCACTTCTTTCAATTACAACTTCATTTGCAAGCCAACTATACCAATACCTGCACAAACGCGCAAGCACAGTACGAATCTGCAGGTCAGCGTGCGCACAGGTTCTCCACAAGAATAGGACAATTGACTGCAAGCACTTGGTCGGGCACACGCAAAACGAGGGGCGACCCAGCCGGATCGCCCCTCGTCTTTTATGCGTCAGTTAAGCGCGCAGTGCCTACTTGACCACCAGGTTGACCAGCTTGCCGGGCACGCAGATGGCCTTGACGACCGTCTTGCCCTCAAGCCACTTGGCAACGGCTTCCTCAGCGGCAGCTTGCATCTCCTCGTTGGAGGCGTCGCGGGCGACGTCGATGCGGCCACGGACCTTGCCGAGCACCTGGACGACGATCTGCACCGTATCCTCGATGGACTCGGCCAGGTCAAACTCGGGCCAGGCGGCGGTGTAGGCGTTGCCCTCGCAGCCGAGCGCCTCATGCCACAGCTCGTCGGCCCAGAACGGGCAGATGGGGGCAAGGACGCTCACGATATCCTTAGCCACGCCGTAGCACAGCGCCTTGTCACGGGAAGCGACCTCAGTGGCGTTGAGGTAGGCGCTCGCCGCGTTGACGAGCTCCATGACGGCCGAGATGGCGGTGTTGAACTGGCCGCGATCGAAGTCCTCGGTGCACTTGGCGATGGTGCGGTGACGCTCGCGATAGAGCTTCATCGCAACCTCGTCGAGCGAGGACTTGTCGAAGGCCACGCTGGCGTCGCCGGACTGGACAAGCTGCCAAACGATACGCCAGGCGCGCTTGATGAAGCGGTTGGCGCCCTCGACGGCCTTGGGATCCCAGTCGAAGTCCTTCTCGGGCGGGGCGATAAACAGGATCGCCAGACGCATGGTGTCGGCGCCGTAGGGCTCAATGACCGAGCTCGGGGGCACGACATTGCCCTTGGACTTGGACATGGTGTCGCCGTTCTCGTCCTTGACCATTCCCTGGCACAGCAGGTTGGTGAATGGCGCGTCCACACTCAGCAGGCCCAGGTCGCGCAGTGCCTTGGTAAAGAAGCGGCTGTAGAGCAGGTGCAGAATGGCGTGCTCGATGCCGCCGATGTAGTTATCGACGGGCATCCAACGGTCGGCGGCCTCGCGGGAGAAAGGCAGCTCGGTGTTGTGCGGGTCGGTATAGCGCAGGTAATACCAGCTGGAGCAAGTGAAGGTGTCCATGGTATCGGTCTCGCGCTTGGCCGGGCGGCCGCAGACCGGGCAGGTGGTCTCGTAGAACTCCTTGCACTCGGCGAGGGTCTCGCCGGCGCCCAGGTCCAGGT
>USJQ01000279.1 GCA_900554985.1 uncultured Collinsella sp.
CTTCTTGAGCACCGCATCCGAAAGGCCCGTATAGCCGAGCGCCAGCGGCATGGAAAAGTCGATGCCGCCTGCCTTTTCGACCTTCTGGTTGAGCAGGTTACGTCCGTTCTTGGAACCGCGCGCCTTGCCCAGCTGCACGATCAGACCGTCCTCGGCAGCCACAACAGGCTTTACGTTGAGCAGCGTACCCACGGCACCGGCAGCAGCAGACAGGCGACCGCCGCGCACCAGGTACTCCAGCGTCTCGAGCAGACCAATAACCACCACGCGGTCACGGACGGCCTCGACAGCCGCCGCGATCTGGGCCGCGCCCTGGCCCTCGTCCACTAGGCGCAGGGCATACTCGACCAGCACGCGCTCACCCAGGGTAACGTTATTGCTATCAACCACATACACGTCGCCGCCCGGCGCCTCGGCAAGTGCGGTACGGGCGCTCTGATTGGTCCCCGAAAGTTTGGCACCCACGGTAATAATCACCGCCTCGTCGCCGGCCTCACGTGCTTCGGCAATCGCCTGCGAAAAGGCGTACGGGTTGACCTGACCGGTCTTGGGCAGCTCGTCGCGCTCCACGAGCATCTCGTAAAAGCGCTGGTGATCGATGTCGACGCCATCCATATACACATCGGTGCCAAAGGTAACGGACAGCGGCAAGACGGACAGCGCCGGGTGCTCCGCCGGCGACATATCGCTGGCGGAATCGGTAATAATGCGGACGGACATAGCGAATCCTTTCTTGCGCAGGTCTCGCGCAGGGAATTTTGACAGCAATGTCCCGGCACGGCATACGCGCTCAAACGGGACGATGCAGTTTTTAATGGGAAGCAAATGCCTTGGCGGCCTTAGATCTCACGCAGGGTGTTGAGAATCGTACGCAGCGACGCATACATCTGCTCGCGCTGCTCCACACCCATAGCCTTACCGGTGGTGTCGAGCACCTCGCGAATGATGCGGTCCGCCTCGCTCATGCTCTCGCCGCCCAGAGCGGTCAGGCGCACCGGGGCACGATACTTAACGGCCGCATCACCCGAGTCGTCGACCTCGACGTAGCCGCCCTCCTCCAGATGCGCGAGCGTGCGCGAGACGGCGGCACGGGTCACGCCTGCCATGCGAGCCAGGTCAGCGCCAGTCAGGCCGTCCTTGCTGCGCTCAAGATAGTACAGGCACATAACGTCGGAGCCCGTGAGGCCCAGCCTTGCGCCCTCGGATGTCTTAATGCGCTGGATCTCCTTGTAGAGCCCGCTGATCAGTCCGACAAAGTCCTCGAAACGTGTCTCGTCGTTCTGCTGCATGGGAGACGACCGCCTTTCGCTTACATGATGCTAACGGGTAAACATCTTAGCCGCACGAGGCAACACCCATACCCAAATATCCCATTTGTTAACCCATCAACATAAAAACCACCACAAAGGACAGGTACCTTTGTGGTGGTTTTGGGCATCAATAGGTTCTAGGCGCCGCTACAGGTCCACACAGGGATTGTCGCGGGTCACAAGCGTCTTAACGACAACCGTCGCTCCCAGATAGCGCTCGAGCAGACCGGCAAGACGGTCGATGGCGGCCTGGCAGTCCTCCATTCGCTCGGGCTCCACGCACTCAATCGCCAGGAACGCATCGGCCGAATCATCGGACAGAGCCGTTCGAACGCCGTCGCGCCAGTTCCAGCAGCGGCACACGGCGCCCGCATCATCGATGTAGGCGAGCTCGCCGGGCAGCGTCGGATCGTCCGCCTCCTCGCCAAGCGGCAAGAACGCATCGCCACCGTCGGTCACCTTCAGGCGAAGGTCTCCCTCGATCGTATGCAGATCCTCGCCTCCCACGGGCAGCGCATAGGTCAGCGACACCGTGTTGTAGATGTCCACCGCAGGCGTAATGTGGCCCACCGGCTTGCCCTTAAGCACGCGCTTGAGCAAGTTCTCGATCGAGCAGCGGGCGCCCTTTTTGGTCTTGAACAGACGGTAGGCCTCGCGCCATGCTTTGACCGGTGCGTTCTCGCTGATAGTATCGCTGGTCAGATGACGCTCCGCATCGATATTGGCGCGGTCGAGCAACGCGGC
>USJQ01000280.1 GCA_900554985.1 uncultured Collinsella sp.
CCCGGCTGGTCCGGCGTTCAGTTGGGGCCGCGTCTGCGCGAGGACCTTGGTCTCCCCGTTGCCGTTGTGGGCGACGTGCAGGCTCATGCTCTGGGCGAGGCCCACTGGGGCGTCGGCAAGGGCAAGTTCTCCGTCTTGTGCCTGGGCATCGGCACGGGCATCGGCGGCGCATATGTCGAGAACGGCCGCGTGATGCAGGGCTTCCATGGTGCTGCCGGCCATATGGGCCACATCGAGTGCTCGCCTGCCGCCGGCATTCCCTGCGCCTGCGGGCGTTCCGGCCATCTTGAGTCGGTTGCTTCGGGCACTTCCATTGGTCGTATGTACGATGAGCGCTTTGGTCGCGTCGACCCCAGCCGTCCTTCGGTCGGTCGCGATGTGAACGACCTGTGCCGTGCGGGCGACGCAAAGGCGACCGAGGTTATCCATGACGCCGGCTTTGCGCTGGGGGCCAGCTTGGGCTCGCTCGCTAACATCCTGGACCCAGAGGTCATCGTGCTTTCGGGCGGCGTGATTCACCAAGGTCCCGATTGGCGTTCGCAGACGTGGAAGGATTCGGTGCACGAGGGCTATGCCAGCCAGGCGCTCGATCCGCTTCAGGACACGCCGATCCTCATCGGTTCTCTGGAGGGCGATGCTCCGCTCATCGGTGCCGCCGAACACCTTCTTGCGTCGTTGAAGTAAACATAACTACCAAGTGCGCCTTCTGAGGTGCCGCAGATTGACGTGAAAGAGGAGCGAAGCGTACTTCGGTACGCGAGCGACGGTTTGAACGTCAAGGTGCGGTGTCTCAGAAGGCTGTTTTGAGAAAGGTTGAGTCGCACATGACCGTTGATCCTTTGATTCAATCCCTGAAGGGCAAGCTCGTCGTGAGCGTTCAGGCGTATATGGGCGAGCCGCTTCGTACGCCCGAGACCATGGCTCAAATGTCTCGCGCTTGCGAGCTCGGTGGCGCCGCCGCCATTCGCTGCCAGGGCCTTGCCGACATTGCCGCCATTAAGGGTCGCTGTGAGGTTCCCGTCATCGGCCTGTGGAAGGATGGGCACGAGGGCGTTTACATCACGCCGACGCTGCGTCACGCTCGCGCCTGCGTTGCTGCCGGTGCCGATATCGTGGCGATCGACGCCACCGATCGCCCGCGTCCCGACGGCAAGTCGGTCGAGGATACCTTCCGCCCGCTGCACGAGGAGGGTGTGCTCCTGATGGCGGATTGTGCCACCATCGAGGACATTCGCCGGCTTCGCCCTTGTATCCACCGCGCTTTCTCACGGTGTCGCCGCCATCGACTGCACCATGGCCGATGGCCCCGATCTGCCGCTCCTGCGTCAGGCGACCGAGGAATTCCCCGGCCTTCCCATCATTTGCGAGGGTCGCGTGCATACGCCCGAGGAGGCTCGCGCCGCGATCGATGCTGGCGCCTGGGCCGTTGTCGTCGGCACCGCCATCACGCACCCCACGAGTATTACGAGTTGGTTCAAGGCTGCGCTTGAGGCGTAAGACAGGCCTCGTATCCGCTCGGGGCGGTATACTCAATATAGGCAATTGACCGCGCGGGATCCGGGTTGCTGGGTCCCGCGCTTGTTTTCGGGAGGCAACACATGCAAAAGGGAGATGCCATGGATGCGGCGGAGCGCTCGGAGCGCATCCCCGATATCGTCATCATCACCGGAATGTCCGGATCAGGCCGCACGCAGGCCATGCATGTGTTCGAGGACATGGGCTACTTTTGCATCGACAACTTGCCTCCGCGTCTGATCGCCCAGCTTGCCGAACTCGTCGGCATCAATACGGGCGTGGGCAGGCATCTTGCCGTCACCTGCGACCTGCGCAGCCAGGGCTTGTTCGATGAGCTGCTCGATGCCGTTGCCGCACTCGAGGAGCGCGAGATGAGCTGTGACATCGTGTTTCTCGAGGCCTCTGACGAGGTACTGATCCGTCGTTATAGCGAAAACCGCCGCCGCCATCCCATTGCCAAGCCGGGAGAGACTACGGCCGATGCGATTCAGCGCGAGCGCCTGCAGCTGCAGGGCGTTCGCGAC